>CADDYR010000212.1 GCA_902810765.1 Chloroflexota bacterium | reverse complement strand
TCCACAGCCCTCCCGGCAGCCTCGTCGAGAGGTGCAGCTCGAGCGCGGGACGGCTCCGCGCTCGAGCTGCACCTCTCGACTAGGCTGCCGGGAGGGCTGTGGATGGTCGAGCTTCGCGCTGTGCGCGACGGCGCAAGCGCTCCCTTCCGGGACGCCCGTGCTGGAGAGACCCTGCTCCTGCCGGGCCGGGCTACCGCCACGCTGCTCGCCCCGTACCGCAGCCCGGAGGGTGTGTCGAGCGACCGGCTATGGCTCGCGAGGCTCGAGCTGCCGCTCGCCCTCGAGCCGTACCTGGAGCGGCACGGCTTCCCGATCCGCTACAGCCACGTGCGGGAGGAGTGGCCGATATCGTACTACCAGACGGTGTACGCAACCGAGCCCGGCAGCGTCGAGATGCCCTCGGCGGGCAGGGGGTTCACCCCGGAGCTCATCACGCGGCTGGTGGCGAAGGGGGTGCGGATCGCGCCCCTGCTCCTGCACACCGGCGTCGCGAGCCTGGAGTCGCACGAGCCGCCCTACGAGGAGTGGTACCGCGTGCCGGAGCAGACCGCCGAGGCGGTGAACCAGGCGCACACGTCCGGACGGAGAGTCATCGCCGTGGGCACGACCGTCGTGCGCGCGCTCGAGACCGTCGCCGACTCCCGGGGCACGGCGCACCCCGGTGAGGGCTGGACGAGCGTCGTGATCACCCCCGAGCGTGGCATCCGCACGGTGGACGCGATGCTCACGGGACTGCACGAGCCGAGCGCCTCGCACCTCGCGATGCTCGAGGCGCTCGCAGGCCGAAGCCACCTGCTCCTGACCTACGAGGAGGCGCTGCGCGAGCGCTACCTGTGGCACGAGTTCGGAGACCTGCATCTGATCCTTCCCTGATCTTCGAGGTCTCGTTGCCACCTCTCCGTACGACGGCTACAATGCACCCGAGCTTCGCGCGCCCCAAACCGCGCGACTCCGCTCTGCGTATATCTTACCGGGGCGGCCAGGCTGAGAGGAACAGGAGGCCGATGGATCGTACCCGACCCGACGACGAGGAGCTGATCTCCCGCGTCGGCAACGGCGACGCCCATGCCCTAGAGGCGCTGTACGACCGATATGCCCGGCCTGTGTTTTCCCTAGCCTCCCGCATCACCGGCGACCAGCAGGCAGCGGAGGAGATCACCCAGGAGGTATTCGTGCGGGTCTGGCAGCAGGCAACGACCTACAGCCGCGAGCGCGGCAGACTCTCGAGCTGGCTGCTCGGCATCGCCCACCACCTCTCCATTGACGAAATACGGCGGAGGGGTGCGCGGCCGCAGTCGTCCCACTCCAGCGACGACCCGTCTCAGCCACGATCGGAGCCGCGGGACAGCTCTCCGGACCCGGGCGAGATCGCGATCGGACAGGAGAGGCGAGAGGCGGTGCTCCTCGCCCTCTCGAGCCTGCCCGCCGAGCAGCGGCAGGTGATCGAACTCTCTTACTTCGCGGGGCTCACCCAGGCCGAGATCGCGGAGAAGCTCGTGCTGCCGCTCGGAACAGTGAAGACCCGCACGAGGCTGGGCCTGCAACGCCTGCGCGCGGAGCTGCTGGCCCGGGGAATGTTGTCGGATACGCTGTGATAGTAGACCACGATAACCACGATCAGGTGGCCGAGCTGGCCTCCGCATACGCCCTGGGCTCGCTGGAACCGGACGACGTCCGCGAGTTCGAGGCTCACATGCGCTCGTGCAGGCAGTGTACGAAGGCTGTCGCCGACATGGAAGCAGTGGCCGGAGTGCTCGCTCACTCCGTGCCACAGCTCGATCCGCCGCCGCGAATCAGGCAGGAGCTCATACGCAGGATCGCGGCCGAGCGGGCTCCGCGACCGGCCATTGCTCCCTCTCGCGCGCGGCCTCGCTGGCTCTCGTTCGTCGCGCCCGCCGCTGTCGCGGCGGCCATCGTGCTGCTCATCATCGCGTCCGTCATCGCGGTCAGGCAGCACGACGAGCTCGAGCGGCTTCGGACGGTGCAGGCCCTCATCGCGGCGCCGAGCTCGAGAGTCGTTCCCCTAAACCAGGACGGCATCCACGCGAAGCTGATCGTGAAGCCCGGATCGAACGAGGCATATATGGCCGTCTCCGGACTGCCGCCGCTACCCGCCAGCCGCGACTATCAGGTCTGGCTCCTAAGTGGCTCGAGGCCGGAGAGCGTTGGTGTGTTCCACTCGGAGGGCACGGGCAGGTGGATTCTGAAGGCAAGCAGGCCGATGAAGGACTACAAGTGGGTCGGTGTCACCCGTGAGCCGAGGGGCGGCAGCCCGCAGCCGACGACCCAGCCCATAATCGCCTCCAATCTGAGATAAGGTTCCGCTTCGCTGTGGCCCCCTGATTCGCCAGATCGCATCGCGATATGAATCCATCCCGCCCCCTCGTGCGTATTAAGACCGATGCCGGCTATAGGCCAGCCAATGCATGCATTGGGTGCAAGCACGTAGTAGGGGGAATCACAATGGCTGCTCTGGGAGATCTCGGATCCTCCGATCTCGCGACACTGCGCGGAGGAGCCAAGACCTGCGAATCCGTACAGACGATCATCAACATCGCTGCCACCGCCGAGGCGCTGGCCGTGTCGGCCCTGGGCGCGGCGATAGGCAACGCGGAGAGCGGGAAGTTGCAGCTGTCGAGCGAGCAACTCCGATTCGTCAAGGCAGCACAGTGCGAGGAGAAGGATCACTACGACTACCTCGTGGCCGCGGGCGCACGACCTCTCACGACCACGTTCACCCTCCCCAACTCCAGGATCGGCACCGATCCCGCCACCTTCCTCAAGACGGTGGTCGGTTTGGAGGAGGCGTTCATCGCCGCGTACATGGCTGCCGCCCAGGAGTTCGCATCTCTGGGGCAGCCCTCGCTGGTGAGGGTGGCGCTGCAGATAGGAGGCGTGGAGGCGGAGCACCGGGCACATGCCCGGTTCTACGCCATTACCGCGAACGTGCCCGGCGTTCCCGGCAAGGTGCCAAACAACGTTGCCTTCGAGAAGGCCATGTTCACCAGCGTCGGCGCCGCTGCCGGGGCTCTCAAGAGCGGGGGCTGGCTCGGCAGCGGCTCGGGCGGCACTCTCGACTTCAGCGACTTTGCCTCGCACGTCGACTGCTCCGGCGTAAGCAACACCAGGCCCTAGCTTTGGACTCTCGGAAGGAGGAAACAGACAAGATGGAGGCTCCCGATAACCTGTCGCAGATGAGATTCTCTCGACGCACACTCCTCAAGGGCGCTGGAGCTGGCGCGATGGGGTTGACCCTCGCCCAGGCAGGCCTGCTGCGCTCAGCCGCCGCTGCGTCCGAGAGTGTGAGCGACATCGTGAACATCGCGATCACGGCAGAGGAGCTGGCGATCACGCTGCTCACGAACGTGATCAAGAACGCCAGCGGCTACGATCAGCCGATCAAGGAACCCGTGCTGAGCGTGCTCAAGGGGGCGCTCGCGTCCGAGGTGTATCACCGCGACTACCTCGCGAAGGCCGGAGCCACCCCCCTGACCCAGGCGTTCACGGTGCCCGATCCGAAGATACTGAGCGACTACGACACGCTGTTCACGACGGTCGTCCAGCTGGAGTCTGCGTTCGTGGCGGCGTACACCGCCGCTGCCGCGGAGTTCGCGGACATGGGCAAGCCGGAGCTGGTGAAGGTCGCGTTCCAGATAGGCGCGGTGGAGGCAGAGCACAGGGTGCTCGCGAACTACGCCCTGGGACACCGCCCCGCGAACAACATGGCGTTCGAGGCGAACCTGTTCGGCGCGGTCGGAGATGCGGCGGCAGCGCTGAAGAAGCTCGGCTTCATCGGGGGCAGCGGCAAGCAGGTGAGCTACCCCGGGACCTCCGGCGCGGACCTCAGCTACGTCTCGCACACGTATCCCGGCGGTCCGAGCGTGAGCTGCATGCCCGCGATGCCCGGTACGGGAGGAGGCGGCATGGCCGGGACGAGTGGCGAGGGTGGGCTCGAGCAGATGCTCGGCATCCTCGGACTCTTCGGGGTGGGCGCGGCGGTTGTCGGGGTTCTCACCAGACGCCTGACGGCTCAGCGAGAGGAACGAGCCGAGCAGCGGGCCGACTGACCAGCCTACATCCCCAACCGGTCCCGAGACATCCGAATGTTCAGCACCGCACGTGTGCCATGAGGCCGCTCGGATCGCCTCGGGACCGGCGAGCTAGCCTTCCCAGGGATATACCGACTTGACGTGCGCTGGTATGCTGGTGGAGAGGGGGAGCGGGGGATGACGGGAGCGGAGCGGGAACGGAGCACTCAGCGGGGGAAGGTGCTCGCGGGGCTCGTGCTCACGATGGGGCTGTCTGCGATGGACGCCACTATCGTCGCGACCGCGATCCCCTCGATAGTCCGGGACCTGGGCGGCTTCTCGCTCTTCGCGTGGGTGTTCTCGATCTACCTGCTCGTGCAGGCGGTGAGCATCCCCGTGTACGGCAGGCTCGCGGACCTGTACGGGCGCAAGCCGGTGCTCGTCGCGGGCGCGCTGATCTTCCTGCTCGGCTCGGTGCTCTCCGGCTTCTGCATCCCGAGGAGCCCGTTCGACGGCGAGATCGCGCGTCACCGACGACCGCACCTTCCCGGACCACCACAGGGGCAGCCTCTTCCGCCCTACCAGTCCGCGACCGAGCCGTCGCGATGATGATACGCCATCAGCACCTCCTGCCTGAAGGGGTGCCTGGCCGCCTCCTCCTCGTTCACCTCGACGCCGAGGCCGGGCTGGTCGGGCGGGCAGGCGTGGCCATCGCGCACCTCGATACAGCTCGTGACGACCTCCCCCCGCCACGGCACGTCGCCCCTGATCGCCTCCTGGATCAGAAAGTTGGGGGTGGAGAGGCCGAAGTGGACGTTCGCCGCGGTGGCGACGGGCCCCAGCGGGTTGTGGGGCGCGATGGAGATGTGGTGGGTCTCGGCGGCGGCCGCTATCTTGCGCGCCTCCCACAGCCCGCCGCAGTGGCAGAGATCGGGCTGCACGACCGCGCACGCGCGCCTCTCGACGAGCTCGCGGAACTCGTAGCGCGTGACCAGTCGCTCGCCAGAGGCCACGGGGGTCGAGAGGGAGCGTGAGACGTGCAGCAGGCCCTCGACGTTGTCGGGCGGGCACGGCTCCTCGAGGAAGAGCGGGCGGTAGGGCTCGAGGACCTTCCCGAAGAGCACGCCTCCCTCGGGCGTCGTGCGGCCGTGGAGGTCCACCATGAGGTCCACGCCGTCTCCGACCGCCTCGCGCACCGCCGCGAACACCTCATCCGCCCTGCGTAGCTCCTTGGAGGTGGGCAGCGGCTCGGAGACCGGCACGGCGAGCACCTTCAGCGCCGTGTATCCGAGCTCGACCGACTCACGCGCCCGCTCGGCGATCCGCCCCACGTCGTCCTCGAGGTACAGGCTGCGCATGTCGCCCCCGCCGAGGTGGTCGTACATCCGCACACGGTCGCGCACGCGCCCGCCGAGCAGCCTGTACACCGGGAGGCCAAGGCTCTTGCCGAGGACGTCCCAGCAGGCCATCTCGATGCCGCTGACCGCGCTCATCCCGACTATCCCGCCGCGGAAGAAGGGGTGGCGGTACATCGCCTGGTAGAGGTGCTCGATGCGCGTGGGGTCCTGTCCGAGTATGAACGGCTCGAGGTCCTGGAGGGCGCCCGCCACCGCCCGGGTGTGCCACTCGAGCGTCGCCTCCCCCCAGCCTGTGAGGCCCTCGTCTGTCGAGAGCTTCACGAACACCCAGTTGCGCATCTCGGCGTTCACCACGACAGGCGACACGCCCGTGATCTTCATTGGAGCCTCCCCGCACTGGTCACCGGCCCGCCCCGCCGATCTCGGACGAGTCCAGCCTGCTGCCGGCGAAGATGTCGGACTCGAACTGCTGCACGTGCCTCCTCATCGCGTCCCGCGCGGCCTCCGCGTCTCCGCGCTCGATCGCGGCGTGGATCTCCTCGTGGCCCCGAAGCGACTTCTCCGCCCCACCGGGTACGCGCACGCTGATGTACCGTCCCACGGCGAGGACCTCGTTGACCGGCCGCAGGGCGTCGCGCAGGAGGCGGTTGCGGGCTGCGGCGAGGATGCGCTCGTGGAACTCGATGTCCAGGCGGGTGTACGCGTTAGGGTCGCGCACCGCCTCCTCCATCCCCCGCAGAGCGGAGTGCATCTTCGCCAGGTCCTCCTCGGTGCGGCGCTCGGCGGCGAGCGCCGACACCTCCACCTCGAGGATGCGGCGCACCTCGAGGATCTCGTTCAGCACCTGATCGCCCCCGCCGCTGCGCACCTGCTCGAACAGGATGCGCGGGTCGAGGTGGTCCCAGTCGGAGGGCGGCCTGACCCGCATGCCGCTGCCGTGTCTGACCGAGACGAGCCCCATCGAGACGAGCACCCGCACGGCCTCTCGGATCACCGTGCGGCTCACGCCGAACTGCTCGGCGAGCTCGGGCTCTACCGGCAGGAGGCTGCCCGGGCTCAGCTGCCCGCTTACTATCTGCCGCGTGACCTGAGAGACGACGCCCTGGTGCAGGGGCTGCGCCTCGAGCCTGCGGTAGGGAGGAGTGCGTGCCGCGGATCTGATGCTCTCGGTGTCCATGCACGGGCTCCTTGCCGGTTCGGGATCGGCCGGACCGCGAGGCCCGGCCAACGGCTATCGTAGCGCAAACCATACCAGGGCACCCGCTCATCCGATCCCGAGGCACGGGGCCGCTGGTGTTGACAGGAATTGATAATATGACTATACTTCGTATGACCATACTAATCTTGCTCGCGGGCCTTGTCAACTCGTTGGCCCGATCAGCGGAAGGGGCGAGAGGTTGTCCGTCGCACAGCGAGTCAGGAACGCAGCGTTCGCCCGGCTCGGCACGGGGTCCCTGCCCAAGGGGCTCAGGTCCCGGGAGGCGCTGGACGGATACCTGTTCGCGGCTCCGGCCATACTCGGGCTGCTGATCTTCACCGCCGGGCCGATCCTGTACTCGTTCTACCTCAGCTTCACCCAGTACAACATCATCGCCCCGCCGAAGTTCATCGGGCTCGAGAACTTCCGCACGATGTTCCTCGACGACGATCTCTTCTGGCTGTCGCTGAGGGTCACGCTCTACTACAGCGCGCTCAGCGTGCCCCTGCGCTCGCTGTCGGGCTGCTCGTCGCGCTGCTGCTGAACCAGAGGGTGCGGGGGATCGCGTTCTTCCGGACCATATGGTACCTGCCGACCCTCGTGCCCGCGGCGGCGGGCGCCGCCCTCTGGCGCT
>CADDYR010000211.1 GCA_902810765.1 Chloroflexota bacterium | reverse complement strand
GGCGCAGCCGGAGGACGACGCTGTATCTGCCTCACCGGTACCCGGGCCACGACGCCGAGGGCCAGTTGTCGGCGGAGGACGAGGACGATGCGCGCAGGACGAGCGGCGCGGACACCGTGGCCGGTCCGGAGCGGCTCGCCGCCGATCTCGCCCGGCTCCTCCTGCGCGGGCCGGCTCCTGCCCTCTACACCCCCATGAGCCCCGCTGAGGGGGCCGCCGGCACCAGGGACACGTTGCTCGAGGGCGAGGCGAGATCGGCCTCCGACCCCTGGGACCGCTCAGCGAGCCGCGAGGGCCGATTCGTGCAGTTGCTGCGCGAGCGGTTTCCCCAATACGAGCTGAGAGACCTCTCGCCCATCCTTGACAGGCTGCGGCTGATCAAGAGCCCCGCGGAGGTCGTTGTGCTGCGGCGTGCGGCCCGGCTGTGCGGGCTGGGCGTGATGGAGGCCCTGCGCTGCACGAGACCCGGGCTGTTCGAGTACCAGCTGGAGGCCGTCGCTCACTTCGTGTTCCGGAGTCACGGAGCGCAGGGCGAGGGGTACCGGGCGATAGTGCCTAGCGGTCGGAACACCTGGCACGCCCACTACTCCGCGAACGACCGTCCCCTCAGGAGCGGCGACTTGGTGCTCATGGACTACGCGCCGGACTACCGCTACTACACGAGCGACATCGGTCGCATGTGGCCGGTGAGCGGGACCTATGCCCCCTGGCAGCGCGAGCTGTACGGCTTCGTCGTCGAGCTCCACAAGCGGCTGCTCTCGCGCATCCGCCCGGGCGTGCGGCCGGAGGTCGTGCTCGAGGAGGCGGCGGGGGAGATGAGGGAGGTGATCGAGCACACGCGGTTCTCGAAGCCGATCTACGAGCAGGCCGCACGGCGAACGCTGGGGTTCAGGGGGCATCTGTCGCATCCGGTGGGGATGGCGGTGCACGACGTGGGCGACTACTGGTCCGGCGAGCTCGCGCCCGGGCTCGTGATCTCGGTCGACCCCCAGATGTGGGTGCCCGAGGAGCGGCTGTACATCCGGGTCGAGGACACGATCGTGGTGACCGAGGGGGGCGTCGAGAACCTGACAGGGTTCGTGCCGCACGATCCGGACGAGGTGGAGAGGATGGTGCGGGAGAATAGCCCTCTCGAGCGATGCCTGGCGCGCGCTGTGTGGCCGTAAGCCGGACGGACGCGGGAGGCGGCGCTCACATCTCCCTCACCGATCCCGCGGCGAGCCCGCTCATCAGGTAGCGGTTCAAGCGGCTGAGGATGGCGTCACCGTCGACCAGCGATCTGGGGACGTACCGGTTGAGCGGGCGTGTACCAGCTGGCCGAACTGCCCCACCCAGGGCCATTCGAACTCCGTCACGTCCGCGGCGACATTCCGGCAGCGGTTGCCGTCACCACCTTGCCCTACACATCCGTGGTGCAGGCGGTGGAGGGTGTCCCTACTGCCCTGCTGAGGAAGCCGCGCAGCTGCTCGCCGGCTGTCGGCTTCACCTCGGCACCCCTCCCGTACGGGCGAGGAAGTTCACTACGAGGCGACCCCCCGGGGCGGTCACACGACCCCTTCGTCCGCGGGCACGACGGACGCGCCGATATCGTCGTCGGTCCTGTAGCGGAACTCGGTGTCGAAGGGTCTGAACCAGGGGTTGAAGTACACGCCGAACTGCATCCGGGCCTCTCGCACCTGCCGCTTGGCGTCGAAGAGCAGCATCGGGGGGATGTGACCGGTCGTCATCACGTCGAAGTCGAGCTCGAGCAGGCGGTCTATCGAGCGCCTCCAGTCCTCGAGGTTTGAGCGAACCCTCGCGTGTCCGCCGCCGCGCAAGGTGTCGCCAGCTATCAAGAGCCTCAGCCCGGCTATCTCGGTCAGGAAGCAGACACTGCCGGGGGAGTGCCCGGGGGTGTGGATCACCTCCAGCCTGAGGCCGTTGGCCTCGATCACGTCCCCGTCCCGGATCACGCCGTCGACCTCGAGGGGAGGAAACGGCCTGCCGTACAAAAAGGCGGCCGTGAGGTCGTAGTCGCCCGTCTCGACCTGCTCGCGGTCCGCCTCGTGTATGTACAGCTTGACGTCGCCCTCTCGCCTCAGGCACTCCAGGCCCGAGAGGTGATCCCAGTGGCCGTGGGTCGCCAGGACGGCGTGTACGTCGCCCGGCTCGTAGCCGCACTCCCGAAGCTCGCGCTTCAGCCCCGGGTACCCGACGCTGCTGCCGCAGTCTATGAGCAGGGGCCGCTCGCCCGCTATGAGGTACGCACTTGCGTCCCAGGGGTGCGTGAGCCTCGAGCCCGCCACCACTCCGAAGTTCCCCAGCAATCTGACCATCTCAGCTCCGGCTCCCACCGCCCGCGTCCGGTCCGGTGGCGAGGTGCCGGGTCCCTCCTTCCAGTACTCCGTAGTCCGGCTGGTGCCGAGAGCCGGCACGTGTGCGTCTATCCCTTCAGCACGCCCACCGTGATGCCGCTGATCACGCGCCTCGACGCCACCGAGAACACGATCAGTATCGGTATCACGGAGATCACCACCCCGACATACTGGGCTCCATAGTCGGTGGCGAACTGCCCCTTCGTCATCGCCACCATCACGGGCAGCGTCTGTTTGGCGTTGTCGAAGATGATTATCAAGGGCTCCAGAAAGCTGTTCCACTTGGAGATGAACACGAATATGGCGAGCGTCGCGAGCGAGGGGGTCAGGAGCGGCAGCACGATGCTGTGGAATATTCTAAGCTCGCCCGCGCCGTCGATCCTGGCCGCCTCGAGCAGCTCCGTCGGCACGGAGGAGTCGCAGACCTGCCTCAGGAAGAATATGGCGAAGGCGTTCGCGATCGACGGTAGTATCAGCGGCCAGTACGTGTTGAGCAGGTGGAACGCGTTCATGAGGTTGAAGAAGCCGACTATGCCGAGCTGGCCCGGGATCATCATCGTTGCCAGCACGAACCCGAACAGGAAGCCGCGTCCGCGGAACGGGTACTTCGAGAAGCCGTATCCGGCCAGCGCCGAGAAGTACAGCGACAGGGCGGTCGAGCTGACGGCGATGAGCGCGCTGTGGAGGAAGCCCTCCCAGATGTTGATGGTGCGCATCAGCCTCTCGTAGTTCCCCACGAAGTCGTCCCCGGGCAGCAACAGCAGCTTCGTCGAGATGTCCGTGCTGCTGTGGGTTGAATCCACCAGCATGCTGTAGAAGGGCAGCACGCAGGTCAGCGCGAGCGCCACGAGGAACGCGTGGATCAGCAGCGTGCCCGCGCTTCGGCGCACGGATGCCACGGCGCTCGGCCTCTTTCTTCCGGCTCCTGTGACCCTTTGTGTCCTCAACACCTCAGCCCTCCCGCGAGCGCGTGAGCCTGAAGGTCACGAGCGACAGCACCGCGATCAGCACGAACGTGGCGTACGCGATCGTCGAGGCGTAGCCGTAGTGAGAGTTCTGAAACGCGGTGTTGTACAGGTACATGACGATCGTCAGCGTGGAGTTGTCCGGTCCGGCACCGGACAGGAGGTACGGCACGTCGAAGATCTGCATCCCCCCGATGATGGAGGTGATGACCGTGAAGATGATCACTGGCCTCAGCAGCGGGATGGTGACCCTGAGTGCCGTCTGCACGGCCGTGGCCCCGTCCACCCTCGCCGCCTCGTACAGCTCCTGTGGTATGGACTGGAGTCCCGCTGTGTAGAGCAGCATGTTGTACCCGAACCACTGCCAGCACATCACCGCCGCCACGAGCACCTGGGAGAGCAAGGGGCTCCCCAGCCAGTCTATGGGCTGGTTCACGAGGTGCAGCGCGGCCATCGCGCGGTTCACGGCGCCGGTCTGCCAGTCGAACAGCAGGCTGAACAGCACGCCGATGCTCACGGGCGTCACGATGTTCGGGAAGTAGTACACCGCGCGAAAGAGGTGCTTGCCGCGAACGCGCCTCTCGTTCAGGATGAGTGCGAGCACGAGGGCCAGGACCAGCTCGGGCACGATCGAGATTATCCATATCGTGAGGGTGTTGCGTATCGACTTGTAGAAGAGCGGGTCCTCCAGCAGCCTGGAGTAGTTGGCGGCGCCCACCAGGTGTGGCGCGCCGAAGCCCTGCCAGTCGGTGAAGCTCAGGTACAGCGAGTACAGTATGGGGTAGAGCTGGAATATCCCGAAGACGATGAAGAACGGTGCCACGAAGAGGTAGCCGTGCGCCGCCCACGACCCCCCTCGGAGCCTGGGGGGCGCGAGCACGCCGTACGAAGCTCTGCGCCAAAGACGCCCAAACGCAAACACTTGCCGACCACCTCGCGGGCGAGCCGCGACGATGGCTCCTACCGGCGCCATCGTCGCACCCGTCTCCGCCTCTACTGCACCCGCAGCTCGGGGAACTCGCTCCTGACCTTCTGCTTGAGAGCGGCGAACGCCTGCTCGTTCGACTCGTGCTTGCGGATCATGTCCGAGACCGCGTCATTGAATGCGGCCTGGATGGACTCGCCGTACTTGTCCGGGGAGCGGGGCGGCACCTGCATCGCGATCGGGTAGTACACCTTCAGCACCGGCTGGCGATCGAGCAGGCCCGGCCTGTACGAGTCCATCCGGCTCTTGTAGACGGACTTGAGCGCCGGCATGTTCTGGGTGTGGTCCAGGTTGTAGTTCTGCCAGGCCGGCTGCGCGATGAACCTTATGAGCTCGAAGGCGAGCTTCTTATTCTGCGATCCCTTGTAGATGGCCCGATAGGTGCCGCCCGAGTAGTAGCCCCTCGGCGCCTTCGCCACGCCCCACTTGCCGTATGTCTTCTTCTTGTCTATCAGGAACTCCGCCCAGGATGGCCACGCGAACATCGCGACGCTGCCGTCGTTCCAAGCCGCGCCCCACGACGGAGAGAACGGGTCCAGCTTTGCGTCCACCCCCTCCTGACGGATCTTCCGCACCGTGTCGAGCACGTCGTTCCACCTCAGGTCAATTACGAGCCTGCCGTCCTCGACCCACGGCTTCATCCAGTACTGGTTCACCATGATGACGTCGGAGTAGTGAGCGAGTAGGTGCACCTTCCCTTTGCTCTGTCGCGCCATCCTCTTGCCGATCTCGAGGATCCTGTCCCAGCTGTTCACCTTGCTCGACACCTGCATGGGGTCGGACGTGCCCAGGTACTCCTGCACCACGTCGCGCCGATACCAGAAGCCGCCCGGGGAGGCGTTGTCGGTGACCGCCTTGACGAGACCCTTCTGGTCCCTTCCAAGGGCCGCCGTGTACGGCACATAGCCCTTGATGAGCTTCTCGGCGCCCATCGGCGTCAGGTCCTCCGTGAACGGAGCGTCGAGGTACTTGCCGATGTAGCCCCTCTCGAGGTCGAAGATGTCCGGCGCGCTCTGCCCCGTCTGCAGCGCCAGCCTCATCTTCGTCTCGTAGTCGTTGCCCGGGAAGACCTTCACGTCTACCCGTACTCCGGGGTTCCGCTGCTCGAACTGCTGTGCGAAGAGCTTGACCTCGCTGAAGAAGGTCCAGATCACGAGCTGCCCCTTGAGGCCGCTTCGAGCGGCGGTTGGGTGGGCGCCCGAGAGGGACGTCTGCGGCGTGGGTCCGGCCGAGGCCGACCGGCCTGCTGTTGGGCTCTCCTTCGAGGTCGTGCCCCCCGCCTGCCCGCCGCAGGCCGCCAGCAGGGATGAGGGCAGCAGGGCGGCGCCCGCGTACACGCCCCACCTGAGCAGCTGCCGCCTCGACAGCCTGCCGTCCATCCGAGCCTTCCGACCGCAGTGCCCATCACCGTCGGACATCCCACCTACCTCCAGCTTGCTCCTCGCGCCCTTTCGGTAACGTTACCGGTAACGTTACCTGGCAGAGTATAGATCGGTGCGCTATTCTTGTCAAGCCAGCCATGCCCCGTGCCCGCACGAGTCTTGGGGACACGGCCCGATCGCGCCCCCAGGTGGTGGAGGCACGGGGGCCAGGGAGAGGAGCTGCGGAGTGGGGACTGCCAGGAGCAAGCGAGCGACCATCGGTGATGTGGCCCGGGCGGCGGGAGTCTCCGTCTCCACCGTCTCCCGCGTCATCAACAACAAGCAGGACGTGTCCGAGCAGACCCGCGAGGCGGTCCTCAGCGCGATGGAGGCGACGGGGTTCGTCTCCAGCCCGATCGCCAGATCGCTTGTGGGTGCCAGGACACGCGTGCTCGGCATCTACATCCGGTACATCGCCCAGGAGTTCTCGATGGACCTGCTTTCCGGAATCGTAGACGCGAGCGAGCAGGCGGGCTACGGGACCGTGTTCTTCGCTGGGGAGGGCGCCCTGAGAAGCCCCGGAGCGGCGCTGATCAGCACGATGCCGGACGGTCTCCTGGTCGTCTCGCCCGGCTTCGAGGCAGCGCCTCCGTCGCCGTGGCCCTCAACTGAGAGGCCCGTCGTGTTCGTTGAGCCGCCGGACGAGGACAGCGAAGGGGTGGTGGTGACGATCACGAACCGCGAGGGCGAGCGGGAGCTCACTCGGTACGTGCTCGAGCTGGGCCATCGCCTGATCGGCTACGTCGCGGGTCCGCCCTCCATCCCGAGCAGCCGCGAGCGCCTCGAGGGCTTTCGCGCCGCGCTCGCCGAGCATGGGCTCGAGCCGGATCCCGGGCTGATCGCCGAAGGCGGCTTCAAGCAGGTAGGCGGATACGAGGCCGGGCGCCGCCTGTTGAGCCTCATCCCCCGTCCGACCGCCATCATCGCCTCGAACGACTACGAGGCGTTCGGCGTGCTCCAGGCAGCAAGAGAGCTCGGTCTAGAGGTGCCCGCAGACCTCTCCGTCGCCGGGTTCGACGACGTGCGCTCGGCACAGCTGGTGCATCCGTCTCTGACCACGGTGCATCAGCCGCTGTACGAGATGGGACAGAAGGCCGTCGAGCTGCTGGTATCGTGGATCGAGAGCGGCGAGGGGCCCGCCCCACAGCGCTTCACGCTCCCGACGCGCCTCGTGATACGGGAGTCGTGCGCCCCGATCAGATGATACCGGGCCGCGGATGCGCACCTCCACTGATCCGGCAGAGCTGCCCAGGGAGCACTTCGCCCTGTACGTACGCCGCGCCCGCCAGCAGCGCTCCTATCGCAGCGCCACCGACCCTGCCGCGAACCCGACCTCGGCGCGCGCGGAATCGCCCGAGCGGCGGAACTCTCTGGGTGAGCAGCCCGTGTACCTGCGGAACACCCGCGCGAAGTACTGCGCGGACTCGAACCCGCACCTCAGCGCCACGTCGGTGACGCTCGTCCTCCTCCGCTCGAGCAGCATGCGCGACGCGACCTCCAGACGGCAGCGGGTCAGGTACTCGATGGGGGGCATGTTCGT
>CADDYR010000210.1 GCA_902810765.1 Chloroflexota bacterium | reverse complement strand
GCGGGAGCGTGAGCGAGCTCGGGGGACTCTTGGGCTTCGGGGGCACGCTCGTCGTGCTGAGCGCTCTCTCCTGCCTGCTGTTCGCACGACAGGACATAAGCCTGTAGCAGAGCCGTGCATGATCCCGCCCGCGTACATCAATTCTGGGCATATACCGGGCAATCGGGGGTATGTCCTTCCCCGGGCATCCGAGCCATAATGGGTGCGACCGGCGGGATAGTCCGCGAACCTGTTCTCTTGCAGTCGAAGGAGTCGCTCGTATGGTAACGGTTGCCAAGCCTCCGGCCCCGAGGGCGGAGCGCTACAGGGTGTCGGTCGAGGAGTACCGCACGTTCCGGCAGCAGGGGTTCCTGGTCGTCAGGGGGCTGCTGACCGGGGAGGAGATAGAGGAGATCAGGCGGCACACCGAGGACCTGATGCAGGGCCGCCTGCCCGAGCAGCAGCGGAGGATGTCCGAGCGGGACACGAGCTCGGATACGGGCGTGACCGCTCAGGGCCTGGAGGCGCCTCCGGAGCACCTCTCCCCGACCGAGAAGGCGCAGTACTTCCTGCGCATACACATGCTCCACCGCAAGCTGGAGCTCCACGAGCGCTACCTGCTTCACCCACGCGTGCTCGACGTGCTCGAGGCGCTGATAGGCCCGGACGTGCTCGCGCTTCAGACGATGCTCTTCCTCAAGCCGCCCGGCAAGCCCGGCCAGGGCTGGCACCAGGACAGCTACTACATCCCCACGCACCCCGACTCGCTCTGCGGCGCCTGGATCGCCGTGGACGACGCGGACGAGCTGAACGGCGCGATGTGGATGGCTACCGGCAGCCAGCACGAGCCCGTGTATCCCCCCAAGAGCGGCTATGGACACGGCGACGAGGACCTCAGGGACATCGAGCGCGTGAGCGGCGTCTCGAACCCGAACGACGAGCAGAACGACCTGACGAAGATCGCGAACCGGTATCATCAGGTGCTCGTCTCCGCGCGGGCGGGCGACGTCGTGTTCTTCGGCGGCCACATCCTGCATCGCAGCAAGGCGAACTTCACGGCTGACCGATTCCGCCGGGCGTTCGTCGGGCACTACTGCAACGCGCGCTCGTTCACGCAGTGGGGAGCGGACGTGGAGCCGGATAACCCGCACGCGGCTCAGGCTGTGGACCCCGAGACGAAGATGACGAACGGATCGCACATCCTGGCGCGAGGCGACACCCACCTGCCGTTCGCGAAGCCGCGGTTCGGGACGCCTTGCGCCGCGCTCCTCTCGCCCGAGGAGAGGCGCAGGCAGAGCGAGCACGCCGCCACGATGATGGGCGACATGGAGAGTGGCATGATGGACATGGCCGAGGCCGATCCCAACCGCAAGGACGACGATTAGGGTCCCGCGCACCACAGCCGTGCGTCATCCTGAGCCGCAGACGAAGGATCTGTCCCCGTACTTACAGATTCTTCGGCCTGCGGCCTCCTGATGACCTGCTCATACCGATTTCCGGGTGGACGCTTATCCAAAGTCATCAGGAGCCACCAGGCGTAGTCATCCTGAGAGCCATCCACACCCGTCATCCTGAGCGAAGGATCTACAAGGAAGGACGCGGCAAAGCCTCCCGGACAGACTCTTCGGCCCTTCGGGCCTCAGAATGACAGGGGGTAGGGGGCCTCGGAATGACAGACCCGTTACCCGGATTTGGTATCAGCCATTCGCCCGCACATGGCACGACGGGGGACCGTTGGTGATGGGCTCGAGCGCTACACGTACTGGCGGAAGGGGGTGACCTCGAACCTGTTGGCAAGGCGGAGGTACTCGGCCTCGTTGCCCTCGATCATGAGCTTGTGGATGAGCACCACGTCGGCGTCGGGCACGAGCTCGACCGGCTGGACGCACAGGCTCATCACCGCGCGGCCGGACTCGTACACGTGCACCCTGCCGCGGTACTTCGGCACTCGGTACACACGCTCGGGCACGTTCGGGCTCGCGATCTCGAGGTAGCCCCGTCGCGTGAGCTGCGCGTACTCGTCCTCGGAGAGCACCTCGCTCAGCATCTTCTCCGCGCGGGCCTTCGCGGCCAGCCACTCGCTGTGCGCCTGGTACGGCCGGACGTCGTGGCGCTGCGCCGGCCTCAGCAGGCTCCAGCACAGGGCGGCGACGACCACCAGGCCGAAGGCGACCTGTAGGAAGAAGATGAGGGAAGCGTCTCCCGTCACACCTAGCCCCCGGCCACGCGCGGGACCATCACGATGTGCTCGGCCTTCGGGTCGAACTCCTCGATCCGCTCGGCCGGTGCGTCCGGCCTCACCCGAAACGCCGTGGACCCGCGAGCCCGCTCCTCGTTGAAGATCCGCTCGGCCTCCCTTACCGCCTCCGCGGCCTCCTCCTCCCACACGGTCGTGCTGTCTCCCAGCTTCGACAGTACTCGCAGCTTGCCCATCGCGAACTCTCCTTGCGCTCACAAGCGGCGTCTAACCCGATTATACTCCTGCCTCACGGCTCTGCAAAGCCACGGAACGCAGATTCCCCGCCTCGCCTGCAAGGGCCAGCACGATGCGTACCAGACGGGTCACGCCTGCCTCGTGGTGATCCCGCGGATGCGCGCGAGGTCTGCCTTCGGCCTCCGGTCGTAGGTCAGCAGTCCGTTCACCTCCTGCTCGACGTCCGTGAGCTGCGTGTAGCAGAACCCCTGGACGGTCTCGCTGCTCAGGATCGCCCCGATCAGCGCCTCGTATCGCCTCAGGAGCTCCTCGGAGTCCGCGACGGTCGAGTACCCCCAGCCGCGCTCCCGGTCGGCCTGGAACGCGATCCCTCCGAACTCGGTGATCAGGATCGGCTCGCCCCTGTAGCCGAAGCCGGCGCAGTAGATTGGGCGGGCGGCGGGCTCGGCTGCCACGCTGCTCTCGGGCGTGGCGTAGTCGCGGACGAGCGCCGGGGCGTCTCGGTAGTCGTGGATGGTGCACAGGTCCGTGAGCGCGTGCTCCCAGCCGTCGTTCGAGACCACGAGCCGTGTCTGGTCGAGCGACCTCGTCAGGTGGTACATGGCGAGCAGGTGCTCCACCTGCCGACGGTCGGTCCCGAGGCCGGGCACGCCCCAGCTCTCGTTCACGGGCACCCACGCGACGATGCAGGGGTGGTTGTAGTCGCGGCGCACGGCCTCCTGCCACTCGCGCGCGATCCTCGCGACGTACTCCTCGGAGAACTCGTAGGCGTTCGCCATCTCGCCCCACACGAGGAAGCCGAGGGTGTCCGCGAGGTACAGGTATTGCGGATCCTCCACCTTCTGGTGCTTCCGCGCGCCGTTGAAGCCCATCTCCTTCGCGAGCTCGATGTCCCGCCTGAGGTCCTCCGCGCTCGGAGCGGTCAGGATGCCTTCGGGGAAGTAGCCCTGGTCGAGCACGAGACGCTGATAGTACGGCCGGTTGTTCAGGTACACCCTGCCGCCCCGAGCCTCGACCTTCCTCATACCGAAGTAGCTGTCCACCGCGTCCACAACCGTCCCGTCCGGCCTCACGACCTCGAGGTGCAGGTCGTACAGGTTCGGGTGCTCCGGGCTCCACAGCGCGGACCTCTCGCGAGCGGAGCCCAGCGGGAAGCGCCGCGTGACCCGGCCGCTCCGGACCGACACGAGGTCGTCCACCACCGTCGCCATCTCCCGGGAGATCCGCGCCCGCAGCCTCAGCCCCTGCTCCTGCCGGCTGAGCCCGACCTCGACGAGCACGCTCCCCGAGTCCACGTCCGGGGTTATCCTGAGCGAGGCGATGTGGACGCGATGCATGGGCTCGAGCCACACCGTCTGCCAGATGCCCGTGGTGCGGGTGTAGAAGATGCTCTCGGAGAGCTCCTTCCAGTACTGCTTGCCGCGCGGGATCGTCAGGTCCTCCGAGGGGTCCTCGGCACGCACGACCAGCACGTTCTCGCCGTCGCGCAGCGCGTGGGTCACGTCGGCCTCGAACGGGGTGTGGCCCCCCTCGTGCCGCGCGACCTCCAGCCCGTTCACCCACACGGTCGCGCGGTAGTCCACCGCTCCGAAGTGCAGGATCGTCGCCTCGTCCGGTGCGCGCTCGGCAGCGAACGTGCGCGCGTACCAGACGACGTCGTGGAAGGCGGTGTCGCCGATTCCCGAGAGCTTCGACTGGTAGCAGTAGGGCACGACAATCCGCCGGTCGAAGGGTGAGGAGCCCGCGAGCCGCTCCGGAGTGACCTCCTGCCAGCGCTCCTCGAGCCCGACGTCCTCGTCGTCGAACGCGAAGTGCCACTCGCCGTTGAGGTTGGTCCACCTGTCGCGCACGAGCTGCGGGCGCGGGTACTCTGGGCGGGGTATCGAGTCCAAGCTAATCCACCTCTCCTTGCTGTCCCGGATGCGATCGCACCCATCAGGATACACCAAACGGTGGATCGTGGAGCCGGACGGGTGCTGTGTGACCCGGAGCGGCACGTCCGCCGCCTTGCTCGATGGCGAACATCGCGGGGTGGCTCCCGGGATTCGCCAGGAGCGGCCGCGCCTCGAAGCGCGCTCCAGCTGGGGGTTTCGAGGCGCGCCGGACGATCCGGCCCCCTGCTCCCGGCCATGACCGCCGGAGGTGGATGAGGTAAAATGCGCGCAGGCGCGGCGGGGGAGGGCCCGAGCCTGGACTGCTCACCACACGCTTTCGGTCCGACGCCCTGTCGCTGGCTGCCAACCGGAGGGGTGAAGGCTGTGGATATCTATGCGTTGCTTGAGCAACTGGAGCAACTCGCAAACGGCTCGCGCAAGATTCGGTTCAGCAACAAGGTGATGATAGACGAGGACGAGCTCCTCGACCTGGTGGACCAGCTGAGGACGGCCATCCCCGATGAGGTCCGCCAGTCGAAGCGGATGCTGGCGGAGAGGGAGCGCATCATCTCGACCGCGCAGGCCGAGGCCGACCGGATGCTGCAGCAGGCGGAGGAGCACGCCGGCAGGCTCGTGAACGACCAGAAGCTCGTGGCGGAGGCGAGGGCACGCGCCGACCGAATCCTCGAGGAGGCGAACGAGACCGCGCAGTCCGTGAAGAGCGGGGCGGACGAGTACGCTGAGGAGGTGCTGCGGAGCCTGGAGCAGATGCTCTCGAGCTTCCTGACGCACATACGCAACGGCCTCTCCGAGCTGGAGTCCGACCGGAGGCGGAGGTGACGCGCGTGCGCAACACGCGCGCTTGACGCTAAAATAGACCAATACCTATAATTTTCGCTTGTGTGGTTGCACACGAACGAGGATCGCCATGAGGCAAGGGCAGCACTTTGAGCTCGTGTTCAATGTCGCCGGTCTCCTGAAGGAGCCGGTCGGAGCCACGCGCGAGTACGAGTTGCACGACCCCCGGCTGGAGCTGGACGGGGACGTCGCGGCGAGCGAGCTGGAGGGCAGGGCGCGGCTGCTGCGCATCGGCAGCGGGATACTCGCGACCGGGGACGTCTCCGGGGAGGTCAATCTGGAGTGCGCGCGGTGCCTCGTCCCGATCCATCGAAGGGTCGAGGCCCACATAGAGGAGGAGTACCGTCCGACGGTGGATCTGCGCACGGGGGCGCCGATGGACGGAGCGCTCGAGGGAGAGGAAGAGGAGGACTTCTTCAGGATATCCTCCGATCACCTCCTGAACCTGACGGAGGCGATCCGGCAGAACCTGCTCGTGAGCCTGCCGATGAACCCGTTGTGCAAGCCCGACTGCGCGGGGCTGTGCCCCGTGTGTGGGGCCGACCTGAACGTGGAGAACTGCGGTCACACCCTGGTCAGGCAGGACCCGAGGCTGTCGGCCCTCGCGTCGCTGCTCGATAGCATGGAAGAAGAAGGAGAACGATAGTTGGGAGCCGTACCCAAGCAGAGAATTTCTAAGGGGCGTCAGGGCAGGCGCCGCTCTCATCACGCGCTCGCGCGCGTCCCTATGGACACCTGTCCGCGCTGTGGAGCCACCAAGCGCACGCACCACGTATGCCCCGAGTGCGGCACCTACGCCGGCGTGCCGGTGTACGAGCCGCGCAAGAAGTCGTCAGAGTAAACACCACGGCCAACGGCGGTATCCCGGACCTGCGGGCCGCCAGCACGGAGATGTAATTGTCGAGATACGCAGCGGTCACGGGTTGGGGCCACTACTCCCCTTCAAGGGTCCTCACGAACCACGACCTCGAGCAGATGGTGGAGACGAGCGACGAGTGGATCCGCGCGCGCACGGGGATCGCTGAGCGGAGGCTCGCCACCGAGGGAGAGACGACCACCTCGATGGCCGTCGTCGCGGCGCAGCGCGCGCTCGAGAGGGCGCGGATGGACGCCATAGATCTCGACCTCGTGATCTGCGCCTCCACCACGCCTGATTACCTCCTGCCGGCCGCCTCGTGCATCGTGCAGGAGAGGCTCGGCGCGGGCAACGCGGGCGCGTTCGACCTCAACACCGCTTGCACCGGGTTCCTGTACGCGCTCGTCACCGCCTCGCAGTTCATCCGGGCGGGCACCTACGACCGAGTGCTCGTCGTGGCCGCGGAGACGCTCAGCCGGTTCACGAACTGGAAGGATCGCAACACCTGCGTGCTCTTTGGGGACGGCGCGGGGGCGGTGGTGCTCGAGGCCACCGACCGAGACTGCGGGCTGCTCAGCGCGGTGCTCGGCAGCCAAGGGGACGTCGGCCACCTGCTCGCGATCGAGGCTGGGGGGTCGGCGAACCCCACCTCCGAGGAAACCCTCTCCAACGGCCACCATTACATCACGATGAGAGGGAACGAGGTGTTCAGGTTCGCCGTCCGCTCAATGGAGCACGCGGCGAGCGAGGCGCTGGCGAAGGCAGGCCTGACCAGCCATGATATCCGAATGGTCATTCCCCATCAGGCGAACATCCGCATCATCCGGGCGACGCAGGAGGCGCTCGGCCTGCCGCCCGAGAAGGTGTTCATCAACGTGGACCGCTACGGCAACACCTCCGCCGCGTCCGTGCCGATAGCTCTCTCCGAGTGCCTCTCCTCCGAGGCCATCCGGCCCGGGGACAATCTGCTGTTCGTCGCCTTCGGCGGAGGGCTCACGTGGGCGTCCGCGGTGCTGCGCTGGGCCGACGTGGACGCGATCATCGGGCAGCGCGAAGAGGGTCCGTATGCGATCTGAGGCCACGGCGTACCTCTTCCCTGGCCAGGGCTCTCAGGTGGTCGGCATGGGGCGCGAGCTGTGCTCGAGCGAGCCCGCGGCGCGGGACCTGTGGTCCCGCGCGGACGAGCTGCTGGGGTTCGCGCTGAGCCGGGTGGCCTTCGAGGGACCCGAGCCCGAGCTGCGGCGCACCGAGAACGCCCAGCCCGCGCTGCTGGTCGCGGGCATCGCCGCGCTCA
>CADDYR010000209.1 GCA_902810765.1 Chloroflexota bacterium | reverse complement strand
GGTGTCGTTCGGCCGGATGCGGGCGATCGTGCCGCTCGAGCCGCCCGCGGCGCTGGTCGCGCCGGCGCCCGTCTACCTGCGCGGCACACCGCCCAAGCAGCCGCCCTCACCGTCGCGCGGGCGGCTCGAGCGGCTCGATGTGCGCCATCTCGCCCACACCCACCCGGGCGGCGCTGGCGGGATCGCCGACGTCTCGTTCGCACTGGAGCGTGGCTCCTTCACCGTGATCACCGGCCGGATCGGCGCCGGTAAGACGACGCTCCTCCAGGTCTTGCTGGGCCTGCTGCCGCGCCATGCCGGCGAGATCCTCTGGAACGGCCGGCCGGTAGCCGACCCGGCGACGTTCTTCGTCCCGCCGCGCAGCGCCTACACGCCGCAGGTGCCGCGCCTCTTCAGCGAGACGCTGCGCGAGAACCTGCTGCTGGGGCGTCCCGACGACCCGGTCGCGCTCGACGAGGCGATCTACGCGGCGGTCCTGGAGCCGGACGTGGCGGCGATCGAGCGCGGACTCGATACGCTGGTCGGGCCGCGCGGCGTGAAGCTCTCCGGCGGCCAGGTACAGCGGGCCGCGGCCGCGCGGATGTTCGTCCGGGCCGCCGAGCTGCTCGTCTTCGACGATCTCTCCTCGGCGCTCGACGCCGAGACGGAGGCGGAGCTGTGGGGGCGGCTCTTCGCGCGCGGCCGCGACGTGACCTGCCTGGTCGTCTCGCACCGCCCGGCGGCATTGCGCCGGGCCGACCAGGTGCTGTTCATGGACGCCGGCCGTCTCGTCGCTCGGGGCACCCTGGACGAGCTGCTCGCAGGCTCCGCCGAGATGCGGCGGCTGTGGCACGACGAACAGCGTCCTCCCGAGGCATCCACGCAGAGATCGTAATGTCCCTTGAGGGCGGTTGCACAGCTTTACATGCGCTGTTATAATGCGGTTGAGAGGAGTACGGATCTTTGCAGGGACCTACCGAGATCGCCCAGGTAGTCCTCGCCATCGTGCTGATCGGCGTCATCCTGCTGCAGACGAAGGGCAGCGGCTGGAGCGGTGCGATGGGCGGTGACTATGGCTCTATCTACCATACGAGGCGCGGCCTTGAGAAGACGCTCTTCCAGGCCACGATCGTGCTGGCCGTCCTGTTCGTGATAGTGTCCCTGCTCTCGGCGGCGATAGCTGGCTGATCCGTGCTCTCAGGTCAGTAGGAGGCCAAACATGGGCATATTCGGTCTGGGACCGACGGAGCTGATCCTGATCCTCGTGGTCGTGATGCTCCTCTTCGGCGTGGGTAAGCTGCCGGAGGTGGGGGCCGGGCTCGGCCGGGGCATCCGCGAGTTCAAGGAGAGCATCTCCGGCGGGTCGGAGAAGAAGGAAGAGGACAGCGCCGAGAAGCCCGAGATCAAGGGCTAGGCAGGTCGCTAATCCCGAATACGTATCCGTGATGGGCAGCGGGGGTCACTCGCTGCCTTTCTCGTGTCTTGCCGGATCAGATCGGTCGGGGTTAGACTGGAAGGTGCCCGGGTGCTGTCGGGCAGGATCATGACGCTAAGGAAGCCACATTGAATCAGGACGAAGCTCGTACCGCGGCGAAGGGCCTCGACGGGAGCGATCAGCAGCAGGAGGCGGAGCGGACGGCCCCGCGCAGGCGCAACCTCACTCGCGAGCTCGTCGAGATGATCGTGCTGACGGTCGTCATCTTCTTCGGGATGCGCGCCGCGGTGCAGTCGTTTCGGGTGGAAGGCTTCAGCATGGCACCGACTCTGCAATCCAACGAGCTGTTGATCGTCAACAAGGCGGTGTACTGGCGCGTCCCGGACGACTGGCCCGTCAGCGTCGTCGCCCAGGGCTCGGAGACCGGCAACGGAAGCCGCTACGTGTTTCACGCTCCCCAGCGCGGGGATATAATCGTGTTTAGAGCGCCGGTCTCGACTGGAAGCCCGGGCGAGGACTACATCAAGCGGGTGATCGGATTGCCGGGCGACGTCGTCACGATTCGTGGAGGGCACGTGAGCATCAACGGCAGGACCCTGAGCGAGCCGTACGTGCACCGCGAGCCCACCGTCGTGGGGGACTTCGATCCGCACAGGTGGGTGGTCCCTCGCGGCAGGCTGTTCGTGCTGGGGGATAACCGCGAGAACAGCTACGACTCCAGGTACTGGGGCTACGTGCCGATAGGCAACGTCATCGGCAAGGCCGAGTTCGCGTACTGGCCGCTGGACAGGTTCGGGGACGTCGCGGGTCTGTTCGTGCTCGACGTTGGATCAGCGCTTACTGGTGGCTTCCGGCCGTGAGGGTAACGTAGCGAACCGGAGGCGGCCGCCGACGGTTCAGGAGGTTACTAGCGATGGTAGAGACCAGCATCGAGGCCATTCGCATCAACGTAGTCACCGATGAGCACATCGTCATACTGAAGGAGGTCAACGGCACGCGCTTCCTCCCGATCTGGATCGGCGCCTTCGAGGCCCAGGCTATCGCCTGGGAGATCAAGGGCACCGAGATCGGACGTCCGATGACCCACGATCTGCTGCGCTCCGCGATCGAGGAGATGGGCGGCTCCGTCGAGCGAGTGGTCGTCAACGACCTGCGCGAGCGCACCTTCTACGCGCTCATCACCATCCACCTCGACGGCCGCACGCTGGAGCTCGACTCCAGGCCGAGCGACGCGATCGCGCTCGCAGTCCGCACCCACTCGCCTATCTTCGTCGAGGACCACGTCATGGAGCAGACGGGGATCCCGATGGCGGAGGAGGGTCCGGAGGAGCGCGAGGCTGCAGCGCCGGGGGAGAGCAGGGCGCCGAGCGAGGAGCTCGATCCCGAGAAGCTCTCCGTCTTCCGCGACTTCATCAATAACCTCGACATCAATCTGGACGTTGACGATCCCGAACGAGGCAAGGACTAGCTCGGAGAAGGGCCAGCATCGGGGCGCCCACCGACCGACGTCCGCGCGGCGCGCGCTCGAGCGGAAGCTGGGCTACCGCTTCCGGAACGGCTCCCTCCTCTACACAGCGCTCGTCCACCGCTCCTTCGCGAACGAGTCGGACGTGCCGGTCGAGACGAACGAGCGGCTCGAGTTCCTTGGAGATGCGGTGCTGGCCTTCGTCGTAGCCGAGCACCTGTACGAGCTCGAGCCGGAGCTCGACGAGGGCGAGCTCACCCGGGTAAGGGCGAGCCTCGTGAACCGCAGGTCGCTCGCGGCGCTGGCGCGCAAGCTCGAGCTGGGCGACGCCGTCGTGCTCGGCAAGGGAGCACGCAGTGCGGGTGGCCAGCGCCTCGACTCCGTGCTCGCCGACACTTTCGAGGCGGTCGTCGGAGCGGTGTTCCTCGACGGAGGTATCGGCGAGTGCCGCGCCCTGATCCACAGGTTGCTCGGCCTCGACGAGGACTCGACGGTCCTGGCGCGGCTCCGTCAGAAGGACGCGAAGACGAGGCTGCAGGAGGAGATACAGTCCAGGACCAAGACGACGCCACAGTACGTCGTGCTCGCGACCCCTCCCGACGCGACGGAGTTCCGGGTGCGGGTCGACGTCAACGGGACGGCGCTGGCCTCGGGCACAGGTCCCACGAAGGCGGCCGCTGAGCAGGCCGCCGCCGCCTCCGCCCTCAGGATTCTCTCACCCGCCTGACCTCAGCCCTTCTCGGACTCCAGCATCTGGCGGATCTGCGCCCTCAATCTCACCCAGTTGCCGCCGATGGGCACCAGGATCGACTGCCCGTCGCTCGAGGTACTCGCCTCGAGATTGTTGTAGTCGAGGCTGTGGGTGTGGATGTCCCGCATCTCGAGGCCCATCGCGGCCGGCGCGAGCCTCACCATATCCTGCGTGGACATGTCCGTCTGCACGTCCCGCCTCAGCTCCTTGATGAGGCCGGGTATCTCGGGCACGGAGGTAATGCTGGTCAGCTGATTGCGGATCGCGATCAGCACCTGCTGCTGGCGGCGGGACCGCCCGAAGTCTCCGTCCTCGTGGCGCGAGCGGGCGTACTCCAGCGCCTCCTCGCCGTCCATGTGCTGCAGCCCCGTCCCGAAGTAGATCCGCTTGTACTTGTAGTCGTCGGTCGGATACTCGTTATCCATCAGCGGGTAGGGCACGTCCACCCACACGCCGCCAATGCGGTTGACGATCGAGCGGAAGCTCTCGAGCGACACCGCGGCGTAGTCGTCCACCTCGATGCCCAGGTTCTCCTTCAGCGTGCGCTCGACGAGCTGCGGGCCGCCGGGGCCTCCCTGCCCCGCGCCCAGAGAGTACGTCTGCCCCAGCTTGTACCAGCCGTAGCCGGGAACCTGCACCCAGAGGTCTCGCGGCACCGACAGAACGTTCGCCACGTCGTTCGCCCTGTCCCAGTTCACGACGATGATTGTGTCGCTGCGCGGCGTCTCCTTGCCCCGCTGGTCCAGCCCCAGCAGCAGGAACGTCTGCCAGTCGGGCCTTGTGTGCTCTCTGGGAGCGGGTGTGACGTGCCGAGCCTGCCCACGGGCGGTCTTGGCGTGCGCCTCAGGAACCCTGGCCTCGGGCGACCTGGCGCACGCGGACACAAGTACGCCGAGCGCCAGAAGCAGTGCCAGCGCTCTGCTCGCCTTACCGGAAAGTAGCGACATGACGGACAACTTTGCTCCTTGCAAGACAGCGTCACCTTCAGTCTAGGTACGCACGGTGAGGGTCGCAACCGTCCGCGCCATGATAAACTGGGCCCGAGCGATGACGCGCGACGACCACGAACCCAGGCCACAGCTGCTCGGAATACGCAACGGCGCAGGCGAAGTCCTGGGCTCGGGCTTCTTCAATGAGGTGCGCGCGCTGCGCGACGACCTGGTCATCAAGGTCGCCAAGCCCTTCGGGCCGTTCGCACAACCGCTCTCGTGGCTCATCCGCGCCAGGCGCGAGCACGAGCTCATCGCCCCCTACCTGAACACCCCGTCCACGTACTACCTGCGGGTGCACGACTCCGATGGCAGGCCCGTGAGCGTGATCCTGCAGCGCAGGCTGGAGGGCGAGGTGTTCTCTCAGCTCAGCGAGGAGCGTATCACCGCCGCGGGCATGCGGTCCGAGCTGGAGCGGCTTCAGAGCGGCCTGCAGCTGTGCGTCCGGGAGCTCGGCTGGCTGGCGGACGTCATCGGGGGACCGCCCAGGTGGGGCGTGCACGACCTCCGTTACTCGAACAACCTGCTGGTGGACCGGGAGGGGAAGATCTGGCTGATAGACCCGGGGGCCTTCTTCTTCTGGTTCGCGACCTCGAACCCGCTCGGCAGGTTCTACACGTGGCTGCTCCTCCGGAGTGCGAGGCGGCTGGTCAGGAAAGCTAGGATCCGCGAGCGAAGGCGGCGGTGAGAGATCTGGGCCCGTGGCGGCCCCGGAGGGACTCGAACCCCCGACACGCGGTTTAGGAATTCGAGGACGCGCGTATCGCCTTGTACCGCCAGGTGCCGAAGAGTCAGCAAACACGCGGGCTTCCTCGCCTCAGCCGTCCGCCCCGTACCGTCCTGTTTTAGGCATTTTGCCCGGCGTTGCATTACAGGTTGCATTACATCGCACCGATCACAATGGCGAGTCATAAGGGAAGAGGCCGATCACGTATAAGCAAGTCATATAACCGCTCCTTGCCAATGACTTGCAACTGTATCGCCCGCGCGGTACTCTCGTGCCACACTTAGACGCCACGGGACCCGCTCAGGGCGGGCGTGGTGCTTATATGTAACGGCATGTAGGCCGGCTTTCCCCTAGCGGGGAGGGTCGGCCTTTTGTGTTTTTAGCCGCACGAGGAGGGGTGGATGACCGGAATCGAGCTGTTGGTTGCACGCAGGAGCCGTGGCATCTCTCAGCAGGAGCTCGCGCACAGGCTGGGAATCTCGCACGCCCAACTGTCCAGGTGGGAGTGGGGACGGCGGCCTATCCCGCCGCGGCGAGCGTCGCAGATCCTCATCGCACTGCATGAGCTCGAGATGCAGAGAAGGGGTGCTGAAAGTGTCCGGTGAGTTGATTACGGTGGCGGCGAGGCGCGAGATGCTGAGCGTGCGCGAGGTGATGGAGATACTCGGAGTGGGCAAGACCACCGCCTGGCAGCTGATCCATCGCGGCGAGCTCCCGTATCACCGACAAGGTGATACGCGTCAGGCGCTCCGACCTCGAAGCATACATCGAACGGACGCGGCGGGTAGGGGGTGATCCGGCGTGAGGCAGAAAAAGAGCCCTTGCGGGGCGGCAAGGGCCTTGACGGGAACGGGGGGCCGGCAGGTCAGTGGATGCCAACCATCCGGCGTGAATATAGCACGGCGCGAGGTTGAACGCTACAGCGACCAGGAGCGGCGTCGCGCGCTATTCCGGGGGGAGTCGCGTGCTCTCAGGCGCCAGATCGCGAGCGGGCTCGTGCGTGTCTACCTCGATACCTCGGGCTGTCTACAGCTCGCCGAGGGGAGGCTGACTCGATGAGTGCGTTCAGGCCTCTCTGGCCGATCCTCGAACCCATCATTGCTAGCGCCAACGGCGGCAGCCTCCCCCGCCCGAACTCCTCAGGCTGGA
The DNA here is from genome assembly GCA_902810765.1 of Chloroflexota bacterium. Classification (GTDB taxonomy): domain Bacteria; phylum Chloroflexota; class Chloroflexia; order Thermobaculales; family Thermobaculaceae; genus CADDYR01. Next base: position 922 of record CADDYR010000209.1, on the reverse strand, counting down.
TCACAGGGCTTCGGAGTCCCTTACGCCAGGACGAGCATCCCGGCAGCTTCTCGGTCAAGCCGGACTCGGAGACGGAGCCCGGTGGGTTCCGAGACTTCGCCATCGGCCACGAGGATAAAGGCAGCCTCGCGGAGCTGGCGCGAAGGCTCGGCATTGACCCCCAGAGCAGCTCCAACGGTCACAAGCCCTCCAGATGGGAGAGGATCGCACGTTACACCTACCACGACGCCGCTGGCAACGTGGCATACCTCGTCGACCGGGAGCTGACCGAGCGCGGCAAGACGTTCGTGCAGCGCCGGCCCGACGGCTCGCCTGGCGTCGAGGGGATCGAGCGGGTCCCCTACCACCTGCCCGAGCTGCTGAAGGCCCGCGGCACGGTGTACGTGGTGGAGGGAGAGAAGGATGCGGACAGGCTCAGGGCGCTAGGCAAGGTCGCGACGACGAACGCAGGGGGCGCGGGCTGGCGCTGGCCGGAGGAGTGGGCGCGCTACTTCGAGGGCTTGGCTCGCGTCGTAATCATCCCGGACAACGACTCCCCAGGCATCCGGCACGCCCGACAGATCGCCTCGGTGCTGTACAGTCATGTGCCCGACATCAGGTTGATGGAGCCGCTGCCCGGGGTCGGGGAGAAGGGCGACGTGTCGGACTGGCTGGACCAGGGACACACGATTGAGGAGATCATAACCCTCGCCTCTCGGACACCACGCCTTGGAGCGCCACCCGAGATCGCGTTAGAGCCGGCCAACGATCAGAATGAGGAGCGGCGAACGCCGCCGCTGCAGTCAGTGAGGAGTGCCGCCGACCTGTTGCGCAGCGAGCTGCCCGAGGCCAGGGTAGTAGTCGAGGGCTTGTTGCCGGAGGGAGCTACCCTCCTCGCAGGCAAGCCCAAGATCGGCAAGTCCTGGCTTGCGCTGTCCCTAGC
>CADDYR010000208.1 GCA_902810765.1 Chloroflexota bacterium | reverse complement strand
GGACCCGGCACTTTTCGAGGGCGCGACCTGGGCGCTCGTCGAGGGCAGGCTAACCGACTGCGAGGCCCGCGGGCTGTGCGAGGAGCTGGCAAAGCTGTGCGGCGCGCGGACCCTCTGGGTGGGGGCCGAGGAGCACGACGAGGCGGTGGCGCTCATCAGCCACCTTCCGCTCGTCGCGGCCGCGGCGCTCGTGCTCGCAGCCGAGCGGTCCGGATCCGAGCTCGTCTGGAGGCTCGCCTCGAGCGGCTTCAGGGACACCACCCGGGTGGCCGCGAGCCCTCCCGGGATGAGCGCGGACCTCCTGCTCACGAACGCCGACGCGCTCTCGCGGGCGCGCGAGCTGTTCTCCGGGGAGCTCGAAAGGCTCGCTACGGCCGCGCGGGAGCAGGACGCCGACGCGCTCAGCGAGCTCCTCGCAAGGGCGTCGGCACGCAGGCGCGCATTGTACGGAGGCAAGGATTGAGTATCGAACGCATTCGGCCGGGCGGAGCTCTCAGGGGCAGCGTGAGCGTGCCCGGAGACAAGAGCATATCCCACCGTTCCGCCATCCTGGGGGCGCTCGCGGAGGGCACGACGAGCGTCCGCAACTACTCGCCCGCGCGGGACTGCCAGTCGACCCTGAGCTGTCTCCGGTCGCTGGGGGTGGAGGTCTCGGGCACGAGCGCCGGGATCGAGATCGTGGGCACGGGCGAGCGCGGCTTTCGAGAGCCCGAGCGCGTGCTTGACTGCGGCAACTCGGGCACCACCTTCAGGCTGATGCTCGGGGCGCTCGCGGGGATGGACCTGTTCGCGGTGCTGGCTGGGGACGAGAGCCTGAGCCGCAGGCCGATGGACCGAGTGCTTCTGCCGCTCTCGCGGATGGGGGCGCGGTACGACGCCCGAGCCGGTGGCAGGCTTCCTCCCGTGGCGCTGCGCGGGGGGCGGCTGACGGGCATCTCGTACACGACGCCTGTGGCGAGCGCGCAGGTCAAGAGCGCGATCCTGCTCGCGGGGCTGCGCGCCGAGGGCCGGACGGAGGTGGTGGAGCCCGCCCTCTCGCGCGACCACACCGAGCGGATGCTCGCGGCGATGGGAGCGGAGGTCGAGCGCGAGCCCTGCCGCACCGTCGTTCGCCCCTCCACGCTCCGCGCCGCCCGGATCGCGGTTCCGGCCGACCCTTCCTCCGCCGCGTTCTTCCTGGGCGCCGCGCTCGTCGTGCCCGATTCCGACGTGGTGACGGCCGGTGTCTGCCTCAACCCCACGCGCACTGGCTTCCTCTCGGCCGTCGAGAGGATGGGCGGCCGCGTGAGCGTCGAGAACGCGCGCGACGAGGCGGGAGAGCCCGTCGGCGACGTTCGGGCGCGTGCCTCCGAGCTGCGGGCGACCGAGATCGGGGGCGCCGAGGTGCCCACCCTGATTGACGAGATACCTCTGCTCGCCGTGCTGGCCACCCAGGCCCGCGGCACGACGGTCGTCCGTGATGCCGCGGAGCTGCGCGTGAAGGAGACCGACCGCATCGCCGCGCTGTGCCGCGAGCTGGCGAGGATGGGGGCGGACGTCTCCGAGCGTCCGGACGGGCTGGAGGTGCGAGGCCCGTCCAGGCTCAGGGGGGCCGAGGTGGAGACTTACGGCGACCACCGCATCGCGATGGCCCTCTCGGTCGCGGCGCTCGTAGCGGAGGGCGAGACCATCGTACGCGGCGCCGATTGTGCAGCCGTGTCCTACCCGTCCTACTGGGAGGACCTCGCCCGGGTGAGGGAAGGAGCGCTCGTGTGAGAAGGCTCGGGGTGATCGGACACCCGATAGGGCACAGCATCTCGCCCGTGTTCCAGGGGGCCGCGCTGGGCGCGCGGAACCTGGACGCCGAGTACACGCCCTACGACATCGCGCCGGAGGATCTCGAGGACTTCCTGAGCCTGGTGCGGGCACCCGAATGGCTGGGGATCAACGTCACGATCCCGCACAAGCAGGCGGTGGTGCCGCTCGTGGACGAGCTCTCGGAGGAGGCGCGCGAGATCGGGGCGGTGAACACGATCGTGAACCGAAGCGGCGCGCTCGTGGGCTACAACACCGACGCCCGTGGCTTCCTGCGGGCGCTCGACGGCATCGGCTTCGACCCCGTCGGCCGCGACGCGGTCGTGCTCGGCACGGGCGGGGCTGCGCGGGCTATTGTCTACGCCCTGACCCGGTCGCGGGCCGGGCGGGTCGTCGTCGCGGGGCGTCGTGCCGACAGGGCCGCGGCGCTCGTCGTGGATATGGCGCACCTCTCGGGAGGCACGGAGCTGCGGGCGGTGGGCTGGGGCTCGGACGAGCTCGAGGAGGAGGTGCGCAGGGCCTCGCTCCTCGTGAACGCCACTCCGATCGGGATGCGCGGCGGCGGGGCGGAGGGAGAGAGCCCGGTGAACGCCTCCTGGCTGCAGCCCAGGCTCACCGTGTTCGACACCGTGTACAATCCTCCCGAGACCCCGCTCCTCGGGGAGGCGGCGCGCGTGGAGGCGCGCGCGGTGAGCGGGCTCGAGATGCTCGTGTGCCAGGGCGCGGAGTCGTTCGAGCTCTGGACGGGCCTCGATGCCCCGATAGAGGTGATGAGGCTGGCAGCGAGAGAGGCTTTGGAGGGCTGATGTTCAGGTGGCTGACCGCCGGCGAGTCGCACGGCGAGGCGCTGATTATGATCCTGGAGGGGATGCCCGCAGGCTTCCCTATAGATCAGGAGCTCATTGACCAGCAGCTGCGCCGCAGGCAGGGCGGCTACGGCCGCGGCGGCAGGCAGAAGATCGAGCGCGACCAGATCCACATCTTCTCGGGAGTGCGCAACGGGCTCACGCTCGGCAGCCCCATCTCGATGATGGTGCGCAACCTCGACTGGGAGAACTGGAGGGACCGCGTGATGGGCCCCCAGAAGCTCGACCACGACCCGAAGAAGGTGACACGGCTGCGGCCGGGCCACGCCGACCTCGCGGGTGCGCTCAAGTACGGGCACGACGATGTCCGCAACGTGCTCGAGCGGGCGAGCGCGCGCGAGACCGCGGCCCGGGTGGCGGTGGGCGCGGTGGCGCGCCAGTGCCTGGGCCAGTTCGGGATCGAGATCCACAGCCTCACGCGCAGCATCGGACCGGTCGCGAGCGACGCCCAAGCCCCCTACGATTGGCAGGCCGTCGAGGAATCCCCCGTGCGTGCCCCGTCGCACAGCGAGGAGATGGTGCGCGCGATAGACGAGGCGCGTGCGCGGGGCGACACGCTCGGGGGGGTCTACGAGGTCGTCGCCGAGGGCGTGCCGGTGGGCCTGGGCTCGCACGTGCAGTGGGACCGCAAGCTGGACGGGCTGCTGGCCCAGGCGATAGCGAGCATCCAGGCGCACAAGGCGGTGAGCATCGGCGACGGCTGGGAGGCCGCGAGCCTGCCCGGCTCGCGGGTGCACGACGTGATCGTGCCCGATGAGGAGGGCAACCTCCGCCACGCCACGAACCGGGCGGGGGGCATCGAGGGGGGCGTGACGAACGGCGAGCCCGTCGTGGTGAAGGCGGCCGTCAAGCCTATCGCCACGATGCTCACGCCGCTCGACTCGGCCGACCTCGTCACCCGCCAGCCCGTGAAGGCGCACTACGAGCGGAGCGACATCTGCGTCGTGCCGGCCGCGGGCGTGATCGGGGAGGCGATGGTCGCTATCGTCCTGTGGACGGCGTTCCTGGAGAAGTTCGGGGGCGACTCGCTCGCGGAGATACGTCGCAGCTACGACTCGTTCATAGAGTCCACGAGGCGCGGGTCGGAGGCGGCCGGCCGGACCGTCTGAGCCTGTCGGGGTCAGCGGCCCTCCGCGGCCTCGCGTGCGCGGGTGTGCTCGGGGCACTCGCACAGATAGCGCAGCAGCTCGTAGGTGTAGATGCCGCTGTCGTGGCCGCTGCGCCAGACGGGCCGGAGGCCGTACCTGCCCACGGGCTGCACGCCCTCGAGCACGTAGTCCTCCTCGGGAAGCTCCGAGACCCGTGAGAGCCTGCCCTGGTACCCCATCTCGCCGCTGCACTCCGCGCACGGACAGTTCCAGCGCAGGGCCCGCAAGTCTGTGCGCGTCGTGTGGCCGTCGCTCCACTCGATCTCGAGCGCCCCGCCGCTGGACGACAGCCCGATGTCCACGGGCTCGAGAGCCCCGGTCATCCTCGCCTCCTCACGAGCTCCATTATCCCACACCGTGTAGGCTCGCGTATTGTGCCTCCTCAGCTTTCCTCGAACTCCGACTGCTCGAACCGCAGCGTGCGCGCGTTCTCGGTCACGGTGCGCACGACCTCCTCCGGAAAGCCCTGCTCCAGCTCGGCCTCGATCTCCAGCGTGAGCCTCACCCGAGCGCCCACCTGCTGCTCCAGGTGCTGCACCACCTCCCTGAACACGTCGCTTGAATCCCGCTCGAACCTGAGGCTGCTCAGCCGTACAGAGCCGTAGTACCGGCGCTTGCGGAGGGCCGTTGGTGCCCCGGGCGGGCGGGGCTGCACATCCTGCCCTCCTTGCGCGCCTTCTCCCGGCTCGGGTCTCGGTGTGGGGCCTGGCACCGGCCCGGGTGGCGGCGCCTCCTCCTGCTCCAGCTGTCTAGCCGCCACGTCCGGTTTGACGACGACGCTCCGACCGTCCGGGACGGGGGTGACGATCTGGCCGGCTGCGAGGCCCCTGTAGCGCCCGGCCGCCTCGTCCCACGCCTCGGCGTACGCGAACGTGTCCTGCCGCCAGTTGAGCGACGAGACGCCCTGTGCGACGGCGGTCAGCAGCACGCTCGTGTCCCTCAGGCGGGGCAGGTAGAGGTACTGCGCGAAGTCGTCCGCGAGCTGCCTGACGCTCACGTGGTCGCCCCGCCACAGCGGCACGCGGTCCAGCTCCATCCGGAGCCTCACGCCGCCAAACTGTATGATCAGCAGCTCGTCCGTGACCAGCCGCCTGCTCGCCCGCTCTGCGAGGCTCCCCTGCCCCTGCAGACGCACCTGCTGCCACTCGACGGGCGCACGCGGGTCGGGCTGGCCGGGCACGAGCAGCCAGGAGTACGCCTCCGGGATCCTCTGCCTCACGGTGTCCTCGGCCTGGCCCAGCCGCTCCTGCGCCTGCCTCGCCTGCTGCGCGTCGAGGTTCAGCGCCTCCCTGTCCGCGTGTATGGACTTCCACGCCAGATACTGCCGCACCGCCTGCTCGAGGTCGTCGAGGCGAGTCCGGTCTGGCGCCAGGAACACGAGCGTGTTACGGTACAGCCGGGGCGCCGCTCCGCGCGAGTTGAGCATCTCCCTCGCGGCCACGAGCGCCCGGCTCTGTTCGTCCCGCGCGGCGTGCTCCTCTCGGGGCCTGAGGATCACCAGCCTGGCCTCGCGCTCGTCCGGTACGTCCGCCCCCGAGGTCGGGCACGCGTGCACCCGGCTGAGCTCTCCGCGGCGGCTCTGCTCGGAGCGCAGCCTGTTCTCGATCTCCTCCAGCACCCTCTCCTCTTCCTGCTGCTCCGCGCGATCGTGCGCGAGCCTCGTGACGCTCGGGTGCGTGCCGTACCAGTACCGCCCGCCCTCCACGAACAGGTAGCTCGCGTTGTCCGCGAGCCGCCTGAGCGCATCGCCGAACGTGGCGGTGGCCTCTCCCGGTTGGACGCAGCCCAGCTTGATGTGCTGGTCGTCTATCCCCTTGTGCGCCGCGTGCTGGGTGGGCGCGGAGCCGAGGAAGATCGTGCGGGCCACTCGCCTTGCGGCCGAGTATCGCCCCAGGTTCGGGTTCTCGCGGTCGAGACGCAGGGGCAGCGAGCTCGGGCCGTCCACGTCCTGCTCGATGATCGGCGGCCAGTTCTCCTCCAGGTAGCGCACGAGCTCCGACTGCACCTCGGGCTCGCTCACGGGCACGCTCGCCGGCATTATCAGCAGGCTCCCGTCCTGCTGCTCCCAGAGGGTGTGGATCACCGTGGCCATCAGCCGCAGCACGCCTCGGGTGCGCTGGAACCGCTCCAGGCTCGACCAGTCGTCGTACAGCCGGTCGAACAGCTCGGGGTGGATGGGGTAGGCCGCCCTGATGCGCCGCTCGTACTCCGCCTCTCCGCATCCGGAGGGGAACTCCCTGCCCTGACTCCGGTAGAACTCGGCGAACGCCCTCGCGACCGTGTCCCTCGCCGTGTGCAGGCGCGGGTCGGTGATCTCCTCGAACAGCCGCCTGCGGACGATCTCGAAGCTCTCCTCCGCGCTCGCGGGGCGCCAGGTGGACTCCACCCTGCCGAACGTGCGCTCTAGCCGCGCGAGCGCCTCCCGGCCTCCCTCGCCGCCCACCTCGATCTGGGAGGCCGGGAGGGTGGCGACGACGAGCGTGCGGTCGGCCGCCTTCGCCGCCTCGGTGAGCGCCTGCACGAAAGTGAGGTTCGTGTCGAAGGAGCCCGCAGGCAGGTCCGGCACCCCGTAGAGTCTGCGGAGGTACGCGATCCACTCATCTATCAGCACGAGGCACGGGGCGGCCCGGTTGAACAGCTCCACGAGCACGTCCGAGCCGGGGCTCACCCTCCTCCGGTCTGCCTCGGCCACGAGCGCGTAGCCCTCCCTGCCGAGCAGCTGCCAGGCCATCTCGCCCCACATCGTGTTGATGACCGTGCCGTCGGGCTTGCTCGTGGCCTCGCCGGGCGATAGCGCGAAGCCCACGAGCACCGCGCGCCTCACCCGTGGGATGCGCTCGATCCCCGTCTCCCGGAGCACGGACTCTATCCCCGGCAGCTCCGCCGGACTCGTGCCCGAGAACAGGTGGTAGAGGGCGAGCATGGAGTGGGTCTTGCCCCCTCCGAAGTTGGTCTGCAGCTGCACGACCGGGTCGCCCCCTGCGCCGCTCAGTCTCCTGAGCGCGTTGGAGAGGAGCTCGCGGAGGCCGTAAGTGAGGTAGGTGCGGGCGTAGAATCGGCGGGGGTCGCCGTACTCGTCCGAGCCCTCGCCCTTGTAGACCTGGTTGAGGTTCGCGGCGAACTCCGCCAGCTGGTACCGGCCGGAGGCCACGTCCGGGTGGGGGGTGATGACCTCGCGCCAGGGCATCAGCCCGCCCGCGGGCCGGCCCTCGATGGAGACCTTGCGGCTCTGGCTGCGGGTCTGCTCCTCGTAGCGCAATCGCAGCACCTCGTGCTTCTGGCGCTCGACCTCCTCGGCCTCGGGAACGGCTATCGCCGTGAGCAGCCTCTGGACGGTGTCGAGCGCCCGGTAGGTATCGTCCGCAGTGAAGGCCTTCTGGTGAGCCCAGTTGTTGCGGATTCCCCTGAGCTCGCCCACCAGCCCGCGTTCGGCGGGGCCGAGCTGCCTTGAGAACACCTCGTTCCAGCGGTACCACATCAGCTTGAGGAGCGCTTGCGAGTCCCAGTTGACGCCGTTGGTCCAGTCCTCGCGCAGCACCTGCCTCGCCTCGAACGGCCAGTCGTCGCCGTAGGCGGCCTGCATCTCGCGCTCGACGTAGGGGCACAGCCCCTGCCTGAGCAGCTCCAGCGCCTTGCCCACCCGCTCGTGATTGCTCTGCGCCATCTCTTC
>CADDYR010000207.1 GCA_902810765.1 Chloroflexota bacterium | reverse complement strand
GGGCAGCACAGGGTGCTGATGGTGCTCGCGAGGCGCGAGCGCTGCACGATGCAGGAGCTCGCGGCCGCGCTCGATGTGGCCCCTCCCACGGTCACGGGGATGGTCAAGCGGCTGCTCGCCCAGGGCTACGTCGAGCGCGTGCACGACGAGGAGGACTGGCGGAACGTGTGGGTGCGGCTCACGCCCGAGGGGCGCGAGGCGATCACGCGATTCCACCGCGAGAGGGTGGCGGCTCTCCAGACCCGCATGGAGCAGCTGAGCGAGGACGACCGCGCCAGGCTCAGAGAGGCGATCCCGGCGCTCGAGCGCCTGCTCGAGCTGGCACGCGAGGAGCACGGGCGCACGAAGGGAGGGCGATAGATTGGCGCAACGAGGAATGGGAAGGGGCTTCCTGCTCGAGAAGCCCGACAGGCCGATAACCCCCGGCACCACCCGTCGGATAGTCCATTTCTTCCGGCCCTACAGGCTCGAGGTGGCGCTCGTGCTCGCCGCGATCGTCGTGATCTCGGTCGTCGGCCTCGCCAACCCCTACCTGCTCAAGGCGATAGTGGACGACGCGATCGTGCCCCGGAACCTGCACAAGCTCACGCTGTACGCCGCGCTGATGGTCCTGATACCCATCATCACCGGCATAGTCGGCGTGGGGCAGACTTACCTCAACAACCTGGTGGGGCAGCGGGTGATGCGTGACCTGCGCAACAGCCTGTACCGCCACATGCAGGAGGTGTCACTGCGCTTCTTCAGCAACACCAAGACGGGCGAGATCCAGTCCAGGCTCGGCAACGACGTCAACGGCATCCAGAACGTCATCACCAACACGGCGTCGAGCATCGTCTCGAACTTCACCACGACGGTCTCGACGATAGCCGCGATGCTCCTCCTCTCCTGGCAGCTCACCCTGCTGTCCCTGGCGCTGCTGCCCTTCTTCCTGCTCATCACCTACAAGGTCGGCAACATCCGCAGAGAGATCAGCAAGAACACCCAGAAGAGCCTCGCGGACATGAGCGCGCTCGTCGAGGAGACGCTGTCCATCTCGGGGGTGCTCTTGACCAAGGCGTTCGGCAGGCAGAGGCAGTCGATCGCGCGCTTCGAGCGCGAGAACCAGAACCTGGCAGACCTGGAGGTCCGGCAGCAGATGGTCGGGCGCTGGTTCTTCATGCTGATATCCACCTTCTTCTCGATCACGCCCGCGTTCGTGTACTACCTCGCCGGGCGGATCATCATCGGCACGCCGCCGCACGGCTCGCCGGCGATCACCATAGGCGGGGTGATAGCGTTCACCACGCTGCAGAGCAGGCTGTTCTTCCCGGTGGGTCAGCTGCTGAACGTACAGGTGCAGATACAGGGAGCCCTCGCCCTCTTCGACCGCATCTTCGAGTACCTGGACCTGCCGATCGAGATCAGGAGCAGCCCGACCGCCGTGAAGCTCGATCCCGCCACGACGGAGGGCAGGGTGACGTTCGAACACGTCGGCTTCAGGTACGACGGCTCCGGGGAGCGTCCGGACCTCGAGGACGTGACGTTCGAGGCCGAGCCCGGGCAGCTCGTGGCCCTCGTCGGCCCGACCGGAGCGGGCAAGACGACGATCAGCTACCTGCTCGCCCGGCTGTACGACGTCACGGAGGGAGCGGTGCGGATCGACGGCCACGACGTGCGCAACGTGGACCTGCGATCCATCCCCGACGTCGTGGGGATGGTGACGCAGGAGACGTACCTGTTCCACACGACGATCAGGGAGAACCTGCTGTTCGCCAAGCCCGACGCCACGGAGGAGGATCTGGTGGCGGCGACGAAGGCCGCGAACATCTACGACAGGATCATCGAGATGCCCGAGGGCTTCGACACGGTGGTGGGCGAGCGCGGGTACAGGCTCTCGGGAGGGGAGAAGCAGCGGCTGGCGATCGCGCGGATCGTGCTGAAGAACCCGCCGATCCTGATCCTCGACGAGGCCACCTCGGCGCTCGACACCGTGTCGGAGAGGCTGGTGCAGGACGCCCTCAACTCCCTGATGACGGGCAGGACCACTCTGGCGATAGCCCACAGGCTGTCCACCATCCGCGCCGCGGACCAGATACTCGTGATCCGGCGTGGCAGGATCGTGGAGCGGGGCACCCACGAGGAGCTGCTCGTGCGCGGCGGGGTGTACCAGGCGCTCTACCACGGGCAGTTCGAGGAGGGAGCTCGGGAGCCTGCTCCCGAGCTGGACGGCCCGGAGCCCGCTCTGGCGTCCGCAGGCCGACCCTACGACGACACTCCTGAGCTTTCGTGAGCCAGCAGGCCCGATCTCGGCGAGGTGCGCTGGCTGTGGACCGTCTCGCCCCCGCCCCACGCCGCTCCCCGACCTGCCAGTGGACCGGCCCGGCCCTCGTTGCCCAGGGCGCGGCGCCCCTCGTCTGCGTCGTACCTTCGTCAGGGTCGCGTCGCGCCCTTCCCCGACCGCGCCGAGTGAGAGCAATATCCGAGAAGCTTTCCGCCCACCCTCCTGCTATGATGTCCCGGTGACCGCGACCGTCTCAGCAGACCGTGGGGAGCAGGATGCAGATCAAGCTTGCCAGCGTATTCGTGGACGACCAGGAGAAGGCGCTGAGGTTCTACACCGAGGTCCTCGGCTTCGTGAAGAAGACCGACGTGCCGGCGGGGGATTTCAGATGGCTCACCGTCGTCTCGCCCGAGGGGCCGGACGACATCGAGCTGTTGCTCGAGCCGAACGACAACCCGGCCGCCAGGACGTACCAGCGGGCCATCTACGAGCAGGGGATACCCGCGACATCCTTCTTCTCGCGCGACGTGCGCGAGGAATACGACAAGCTGAAGGGGCTCGGCGTGGTGTTCACCACCGAGCCCACGACCATGGGGCCCGTGACACTCGCGGTGTTCGACGATACCTGCGGCAACCTCATACAGATAAGCCAGGTGTGATCGGAGGCGCCGAGCCAGCTGAGCCTGGCTCGGCGCCTCCGGCACGGATCGGATTTGAACGCCACTATCCGGGGGGAGACTGATCCTGTGAGATATGGGCTCATTGGGAAGTTCACCGCGCAGCCGGGCAAGCGGGAGGAGCTCGCGGCGATCCTGCTTCAGGCGGCGGAGCTGCTGCAAGCAAGCCAGGGCTGTATACACTACGTGATCGGCACCACCGACGAGCCCGATGCCGTGTGGGTGACGGAGGTCTGGACGGACAAGGCGGCCCACGCCGTCTCGCTCGAGCCGGAGAACGTCAGGGCCCTCGTTGCCCGGGCCGCGCCCCTGATCGCCTCGGTGTCGGATCGGACGGAGCTACAGGTCCTTGGAGGCAAGGGCCTCTAGCCCTCGGATCGGGTGAACGGCGGCAGACGACCACGCTGTACTACCCCAAGCATCGGCTGCCCTTACGCTAGTGCACCGGGAGGGAGGCCTGGGCCGGATATTTGTCATACTTTCCGTGACGGCCCGGCCGCCGGTGTCGGAGAACCGGGGCTGCGACCGCGTACCGAGCACGAGAGGAGGGGGCCAAGGTGGATCTTTACCTGATGCAGCACGGTGAGTCGAAGCCGGAGGAGGAGGACCCCGAACGCCCGCTCACGGACGCGGGCCGGGCGACGGTCGAGCGGGTATCGAGCCGCTTCGCGGGGCTTGGGCCGAGGCTGGACCTCGTGGTGCACAGCGGTAGGTTGAGGGCGGAGCAGACGGCCGCTGTGCTCGCGAGTCACGTGCGGCCGGAGGAGCCCGCGCGGGCGCGCGAGGGGCTCGGCCCGAACGACCCGGTAGAGCCGGTGGCAAGCTGGCTCGGCGAGACTGGCGCGGAGGGCGTGGCGATCGTCGGCCACCTGCCGTTCCTGGACCGCCTGGCCTCACTGCTCGTAGCGGACGATGAGCGGGCACAGGTGGTGGCGTTCCGCATGGGCGGCCTCGTGAAGCTCGTGCCGAAGGACGGCAGGGAGGGCTTCAGGATCGAATGGGTGCTCTCGCCCGAGCTCGCCTGATCGCCGGCCGCGCGCTACCACCTGCTCCCTGAGCGGCCCGTACGCCCGCCATCCCGAGCGAAGCGAAGGATCTTGAGATATCTGACGGGATAGATTCCTGGGCCCGCGGCCTCAGACCGACAGACCCATCGCCCGGTTTCGGTATTACACCTCCTTCACGGCAGAGGTGAGCTCCTGCAGACCCTTCTTCGCGTCCTCGAAGAGCATCATCGTCTTCTCCATGTAGAAGATCGGGTTGTCCACCTGCGCGAAGCCGGGGCTCAGGCTGCGCTTGATGACGAGCACACTCTTCGCCTGGTCCACGTTCAGGATCGGCATGCCGTAGATCGGGGCGTCCGGCACGTTGCGGGCCGCCGGGTTAACCACGTCGTTCGCGCCCACCACGACCGCCACGTCCGCGCGGTCGAACTGCGGGTTGATCTCGTCCAGGTCGTACAGCTTGTCGTACGGGACGTTCGCCTCCGCGAGCAGCACGTTCATGTGCCCGGGCATGCGCCCGGCCACCGGGTGGATCCCGAACTTCACGTCCACGCCGCGTGACTCCAGCAGGCTCGCCAGCTCGGCCAGCTGGTGCTGGGCCTGCGCGACGGCGAGGCCGTAGCCCGGCACGAATATGACGGAGCTCGCGTAGGCCAGAGCCACCGCCGCGTCATCTGCGCCCACGGACCGGACGCTCTTCTCGCCCTCCTCCGCGAGCGCCGGCCCGCCCTTCGGCGGGGCGCCGATCGCGCCGAACAGGATGTTCGTCAGAGAGCGGTTCATCGCCTTCGCCATCAGCCGGGTGAGGATCGTGCCCGAGGCCCCCACGAGCGCGCCGCCCACGATCAGCACGTCGTTCTGCAGCACGAAGCCGGACATCGCCGCCGCCGTGCCCGTGAAGGAGTTGAGCAGCGAGATCACGACGGGCATGTCCGCCCCGCCGATCGGCATCACCATCGCGACGCCGATGACGAGCGCGGCGATCACGAGCACGATGAACGCCGCGAACTGCGCGCCTCCGGCGATGAGCGCCCAGACCAGCGCGCCTATCGCTATCACGAACAGCCCTATATTGATGTACCTCTGTCCAGGCAGCTTCACCGGATGGGCGGTCACCAGGCCCTGCAGCTTCCCGAACGCGATGATGCTGCCCGTGAAAGCCAGGGCGCCGATGAGGGTGGACAAGAGGCTCGCGAGGGTGGAGGTGAAGTCGGGGCTGCTCATCCCCACGTGCGCGCGGTACATCTCATTGATCGCGATCAGCGCCGCCGCCCCGCCACCGAGACCGTTGAACGCGGCGACCATCTGGGGCATCGCGCGCATCTCGACGCGCTGAGCCGCGACCGCGCCGAGCACCGCGCCGATCACGAAGCCGACGATGATCTCCCACCAGCTCACGATCTGGTTGTTGAAGAGAGTGACCACGAGGGCTATGAGCATGCCTACCGCGGAGACGATGTTCCCCGAGCGAGCCGTCGCGGGAGACCGCATCCGCCGGATGCCCAGTATGAACAGCACCGCGGCGAGCAGGTAGGCCAGCCGGACTATCGCTTGCTCAGCGCTCACTTCGACCTCCAGTCTCGCCCTCCGGACGCTTGCGGAACATCTGCAGCATCCGGTCCGTCACCACGTAGCCTCCGACGACGTTCGCGGTGCCAAATATCACGGCTATCAACCCGAGGATCGCGGTGACTCCGTCGCCCTTCGATGCCGCGACCAGGAACGCGCCCGCGAGCACGACGCCGTGGATCGCGTTCGTGCCGGACATCAGCGGCGTGTGCAGCAGCACGGGCACGCGGGATATGAGCTCGAACCCGATCAGGATCGCGAGGACGAATATCGTGAGCTCGGCGACGATGGTGTTCACTGTGTGGCCATGCCTTTCTGCTCGAGGACCGATAGGGTGGGCTTGTGCAGGACCTCACCGTCCCGCGTGATGCAGGTATCGCGCGTGATCTGATCCTGCATGTCGAGGTGGAGGCCGCCGTCCTTAGTGAGGTGCAGCAGGAAGGTCGAGATGTTGCGCGAGAACAGCTGGCTTGCGTGGATCGGGACGGTGCTCGGCACGTTCAGCGGGCCGTGCACGGTCACCCCGTTCACCACGACCGTCTCGCCCGGCACCGTCACCTCGACGTTGCCCTGCGCCTCGGCCGCCAGATCCACGATCACCGAGCCGGGGCGCATGTCACGCACCATCTCCTCCGTGACGAGCAGCGGGGCGCGCCTTCCCGGCACGAGCGCGGTGGTGATCACGATGTCCGCCTCCCTGACGTGCCGGTGGATCAGCTCGCGCTCGCGGCGCTGGTGCTCCTCCGAGAGCTCCTTCGCATAGCCGCCCGCGGCCTCGGCCTCCTCCATCGGCTCGGCCTCGATGAAGCGGGCGCCCAGGCTCTCGACCTGCTCCTTCACCACCGGACGCACGTCGAACGCCTCCACGACTGCGCCGAGCCTGCGGGCCGTTGCGATCGCCTGCAGACCCGCGACTCCCGCGCCCAGCACGAGCACCTTCGCGGGCGGGATCGTGCCTGCGGCGGTCATCATCATCGGCATGTACTTGCCGAGGGAGCTGGCGGCGATCAGCACCGACTTGTAGCCCGCGATCGAGCTCATCGAGGACAGGACGTCCATGCTCTGTGCACGCGCGATCCGCGGGATGGCGTCCATGCTGAAGGCGGTGATCCTGCGCTCGGCGAGCGCGAGCACCAGGTCGGTGTTGATCAGCGGCTGCAAGAGGGCGATGAGCACCTTTCCCTCGTGCAGCATCCCCAACTCCTCGGGCGAGGGGGGCTGGACCTTCAGCAGTATGTCCGAGGATTCGTACACCTGCCGTGCGTCCAGGCCGATCCGCGCGCCCGCCTCCTCGTACGCCTCGTCCGAGTGGTACCCTCCTCCTGCGCCCGACTGGACCATCACGTCGTACCCGGCCTGTTTGAGCTTCACGACCGACTCGGGCACGAGGGCCACGCGCGCCTCGCCCTCCGCGACCTCCTTCGGGACTCCAACCGTGGCGACCCCTGAACTTTCCTGGCTCATAGGCACTCCTCGCTCTACATGGCCAGAATTATAAACCAACCCACGGGCACATATAAGGGGTTCGGGTCATTTTCCTATCGCATTTGTGAGGTTCTGATTGCTGCCTGCGAAGTAGAGCCTGCCGGGATCACCAAGGATGGGAGATCCGACGACCACCCGAAGTGTCTCGCTGGGAGAGGTGAGCCTTGCCCGACTAAGCCGGGGACACCGCTCAAGGAAGATGCTTGTCCCGCGCAGGGGCCCGCCCACCCGATGGGCCCCGAGCTCGGGACTTAAGGGCAGGCGAGCCAGGCGGGATAGGGAGCTGATGTAGGGGGAACTACGTTCCCCTCGTGGGCGCAGTCTGCGCACTCGCACACCTCTGTGGCAAGGCAAAAGCCCTGCGGACTGCGCCCACGACCCCCTTAGATCATCTGAAGAACTCGGACAGGTCGTTGGCGTTGCAGGTGTTGTTCAGACACCCCAAGCCCCACGCATCCTCGATCGTCCTCAAGAGGCTGTAGTGGTTGTGC
>CADDYR010000206.1 GCA_902810765.1 Chloroflexota bacterium | reverse complement strand
TCTAGTGGACTCAACCCCCCATCGCTCCACAAAAAGGTGCACCCCCCTCGGGCGTTTAGCTCAGTCGGTCAGAGCGCGGTCCTGATAAGACCGAGGTCCGTGGTTCGATCCCACGAACGCCCACCAAGCCCCTCGGGGATGTAGCTCAGCTGGGAGAGCGCCTCCTTTGCAAGGAGGAAGTCAGGGGTTCGAGTCCCCTCATCTCCACCCTCGTAACCCCGGCAGATGCCCGAGCTTTAGTGGGCAAGGCCGCCAGCACGAACCGTCGCTGACCAGGTTCTGACCCCAATAAGGTACTGATGTAAGGGGGGAGCCTACGGCTCCCCCCTTACGGATGCCCCTCCTTGCCCTTGCCCGTGGGACGGGCGGGAAGCCGTCGGACCCGCTCTGCGGGTTGAACCTGGGACGAGCGCCCGGACGTGATCGTCCGGGCGCTCGTCCGCTAGCATGAGCCCGACGTGCGGGGGGCGGACATGCCCCCGACGCTTCGGACGCGAGCGATGGGAGGTGAGGTGTGAGGCTTGGCGTGCAGATAGTCGACTTCAATCCCGGGCCGCACGGCAATGCGATGGACACGGTGCTTGCAACGGCCAGGGCGTGCGAGGAGGCGGGCGTGGAGACGGTCTGGTTCCCCGACCACTTCATGCTTTTCCGGGGACAGCCCCCGAGGGCCGACGAGCCCGTCGTCGAGTGCTTCACCGCGCTCGCGGCGATAGCCGCCACCACCCAGCGGGTCCGCCTCGGCGCCTGGGTGGCGGCCGTTCCCTACCGCAACCCCGCGCTGCTCGCCAAGATGAGCGCGAACCTCGACGTGCTGAGCCACGGCAGGACGATCGTGGGCATCGGCGCCGGCTGGCACGAGGCGGAGTTCCGGGCATACGGCTACGAGTTCGGGCCGGTGAGAGAGCGGATGGACAGGCTCGAGGAGGCCGCCCATATAGTCAGGTCCCTGCTCGAGGGAGGCCCGCTCACGTTCGAGGGCAGGTACTACTCGGTCCACGAGGCGGTGAACTACCCCCTCCCGGTGCAGAGACCACGCCCCCCGCTGCTCATAGGTGGGGGCGGGGAGCGGCGCACGCTCGCGATAGTCGCGAGGTACGCCGACGTGTGCAACGTCGGGGGAGACCTGGAGACCGTCGGTCGTAAGTTCGAGGTGCTGCGGCGGCACTGCGAGCGGATCGGCAGGCCGTTCGAGGAGATCGAGCTCACCAGCTCGGCGTCGGTGCTGCTGGGCCGCGACGAGCGCGAGCTGGCCCGAAAGCGCGAGCGCTTCCCGCGCTTCGGGGGAATCATCGGTACCCCCGAGCAGGTGGCGGAGCGGCTGCGCGCCTACTCCAGGATCGGAGCAGAGCACCTGGTGGTCACGATGCCGGACGCCGCCGACCTGGAGCCGGTGCACACCCTGATGGAGACTATCCCACCCCTCCTGGCGTAGGAGCGCCGAGCTGGATGGCTCTCACCCGGCAACGACCCGTGGGGAGGGCCTCACCGTCTCGAAGCGTCCGGCCTCAGCCCCAGCCGGTCTGCCAGGAGCAGGGCCTCGTCCTCCGTCTCGACGCGCGACACACTCGGATGCAGCTGCCAGACCTCCTCGTGCGAGACCGAGCCGCCTGGCGACAGTCGGACCAGCGGCCCCAGACTCTCGAGCTCCACGAACCTGTGATCGAGGTAGCACTCGGCGTTGCACCCGAAGTCCGGATAGGTCGCGTCCGTGCGCACGTCGAAGCGCTTGCTGAACACGGTGCCGTCGAGCCAGTAGGCGATCCAGCCCTCGTCGTCCAGGTAGCCCAGCTTGTTGCGCGTGCCGGGCTCCGCGCGAATCAGCACGATGTGATCGCCCAGGTGCAGGCGCTCGTCGGTGAGGCGACTGTACGGCCAGAGGCTGATCCGCCTGTTGGGCAGAAGGCCGTGAGCGTCCGAGGGGTTCGTTGGCTGTGGTAGCAGCACTGTCCCCCCGAGCCTGCACATCGTCAGCGCCCAGGGAGCCAGCTCGACCTCCACTCCGGACGTGTTCCGCAGCGTGTGTTCCAACGTCGCCGTCGCCTCGTCCGGCGCCAGCGTTATCCTCATCTCCTTCACGACCCCGGTCGCGTCGGGCGGGGCGATCAGGCGGCTGCCCTCGCCCAGCTCCTGCACCTCCAGCTTCGAATCGTCTGGATAGTACGTGCGTTCGAGGATCTCCGGAGCGTACCAGAGCCGGTGCCCGCCGAGGAAGTGGTACGGGCCGTTCGGCGTCTCCTCGGCGGCGTCGGGCAGCTCGGCGAAGACGTTCCCTCCGTTGCGCCAGCCCCAGAACACGATCCGCGGACCCCGGTCGGTCGTTACGGCCAGCCTCACCAGCCCGTTGTCCATCCAGCTGCAGCGCATGCCGCCGAACTCTCCGTCCCTGACCACCGAAGCCTCCCTTTCAGCCTTCTTCCCGGACTGTCCTATCCTGCCGCGACCCGGCCCGTGCCTGGGCAGGTACCAGACGCCCGACCCCGATCCTGAAGGCGCCCGGCGACGAGCCGCCGAGGACGAGGGCGGCTCGCCCCGTGAGGCGCTCGTACCGCTCGGCGATCTCCCGAACCAGTGGCTCCGAACCCCGCCTCGCGAGCACGGCCACCGTCCCGCCGCTGCCTCCGCCCGTGATCTTCGCTCCGTACAGCCCGGAGTCCATCCCGGCCTCGCGCACCATCTCGACCAGCCGGTCCGTGCCCTCCGACCCCAGACCGCAGGCGCCGTAGCTCGCGTGGGACTGGTACATCAGCTCCCCGAGCAGCCACAGGTGCTCCTCATCGAGCGGGCGGGCGCTCAGCAGCGCGCGGAAGAGTCGCACACGGTGGTGCTCGTAGATGGGGTGGGCCGTCGCCTGCCTCACCGGATAGGTCGCCGACGGGTATACGCGAGTGACGGCGTCCGTCACGCCGCCGTACGTCTCGAGGAACGCAGCACCTCCCGCCACCTCGGGCACGCGCGCCCTGAACCTCTCCTCCCACACCGAGGGAGGCACGTTCGCCAGGTAGCCGTGCCACACGGGATCGGCGATCCGTACCCTGCCCTCCCCGGACGGTGCGACCTCGAGGCCCGACAGCTCGGCGACGATCCGGTACCCCATGAACGCCGCGGTCCGCACCGTCCCGTAGTCCACGCCCGATACCGCGTGGCTGATCCCCGAGTGGACGCCCCACACCTCGATCTCTTCCGGCAGCGGGACCACTGGCTCCAGCTCCGCCGGCTGGCACAGGAGCGCCAGGAGGCGGCTCCGCTCGCCGAGCGCCGCGGTCATCTGATCCATCACCCCGCACGGCGCTCCGACGACCAGGTTCTCGACCCTCTGGCACAGCAGCGCCGCGTCTCGCCCGCCAACTCGGATGCCGCACGCCTCGGAGATCGCGCGCACGGCGGCGACCTCGAGCGCAGCGGAGGAGCTCACGCCGCTGCCCGGCGGCACCTCGGAGTACACCAGCGCCCTCAGCCCCCGATCGAGCCGCGCGCCCAGCTCTCTCCTCAACACGGGCAGAGCCCCCACCACGTAGGCCGCCCAGCGCCTGGCAGGGGACTCGCCCAGCCGGGAGCGGACGTCGCCGTAGTCCGGCTCGCTCGACTCGAGGTTCTCCAAGGGGATCGCCACCAGCGGCTCGACGTCCGGGTCGGAGCCCGCGGTGCTCAGGACGGTCACGGTGGGCTCGGAGGTGAGCTGGGCGGCGACGTAGGTCGCGGCCTCGAGAGGGAGCTCGAGCACGAGCGAGCCCGAGTAGTCCGCGATGCCTCCCATCAGGTCGAGGCGGCCGGGTGCACGCGCCACGCACACGGGCGCGCGGTGGTCGAAGAAGTCCGCGTGGGCATCGAGCTTCCGGAGGAAGCGCCCGGCGTCCGGCAGCGGGCCCGGAGCGCCGCCCTCAAAGCTCCACATCGCCCTCTCCCGCACGGGGCAGCAGCCCTCTCTCCTCGAGCGTCGCCTGCAGCGTGGGCTCCACCTGGTCCCGGATCGCCGTGTTGGCGTAGCCCACCCAGGAGACGTCGGCAGAGATGTCGAGCGGGGCCGATAGTCGCCGCCCGCGCTCGTCGGTCACCACGACACCCGCCTCGCGTGACACGAGCTCAGTGCACAGGTCATACGGGTGGCAGCATAGGCCGAGCGATAGCCCGCGCCTCCTCAGCACCGGCTCGACGAGGGGACGCAGGTCGGCTATCCAGCGGTCGTGCCCCATCATCAGCTCGTACAGCTGCCCGCCCGTCGCTATGTACTGGTCCTCGAACGCCTGGGCCTTGCCACTCTGCACCGGACCCAGGACCCGCTCGACCACCTCGTCGTCTATCGCCGCGAGCTCGGCGCGCGCCCCCGGAAAGAACCTGGACACCCCGCCGTACCCCTGAGCGATCGTCCGCTCCTGTGATGGTCTGGGCACAAGCCCGGAGCGCTCGCCGGTCAGCCGGTCGAGGCGCTCCCCCCTCGCACCGCCCCCCGAGATGGCCCACAGGCAGTCGCACAGGTGCTGCTTTACGAGAGGTACCTCCGTCTGGACGGCGATCTCGATGTCTGAGAGCGAGGTGTCCGAGCCCCGGTTGGGGGCGACGCCCGTGAGTATCCACGCCGGGCGCTTCTGGTACATCACCCCCCGAGTGCCGTCTATGGGGTCCACGATGACGTATATCTCGGCGCTGTCGGGATCGCCCCGAGGAGCCAGCACCCGCCTGCCCGTCTCCCCCAGCCCCTCGGCCACGAGCACGCACGGCCACTCACGGGAGAGCTGCCCGAACAGGTCGAGCAGCACCTGCTCCGAGACTCGGTCTATCGCGAAGATCGTGTCTCCCTCGGCGTCGGAGTCTATCCTCGCGAGCTGCTCCGTCGCCAGGTGCTCACAGGCCGCCACGACCTCGTCGCGTATCGCGGCCTGGATACTCCGCACGCGCTCGAGCAGTCTCTCGGAGTCGCGGATCATTCCGTCCCGCTCCCTTCCTTGTAGTGCACCGAGGGCAGCGCCCTCAGCTCTGCGGCCTTCTGCTCGGGCGAGGTGTCGCTGAGGAAGTTACCGCCGCCTATCTCGGGGCCCGCGAGGTACTTCAGCAGATGCGGCTGGCGCAGCGGCGGGTGGAAGGCGATGAAGAAGTGGAACGCGCGATAGTCTGCCCCGTCCGTGGGTGCCTGATGGAGCGGCATCACATAGGGGAACGACATCCTCCACAGGTTGTCGAAGCGGACCGTGACGTCCTTCAGCGCCCGGGCGAGCGACTCGGCCTCCGAGTCCGCGAGGGCATAAACGTGAGGGACGGTGCGCTTGGGAGCCACGTACACCTCGTACGCGTAGCGCGCGAAGTAGGGCACGAAGGCTATGGAACACTCGTCCTCGTACAGGATGCGCCGGCCGTCGGCCTGCTCGGCCCTGATGATGTCCGCGAAGAGCTCGCGTCCGGTCTCGCCGAGGTGCCGCCAGGAGGCTTCGAGCTCAGTCTCGATGGTCTTGAAGACGAAGTTGACCCCGTAGATCTGTCCGTGTGGGTGGGGATTGGAGACGCCCACCGCCTGCCCCTTGTTCTCGAAGCAGAGCACGTGCTTCACCTCCGGTCGGCCCGCCAGGTCCCGCGTCTGCTGCTGCCACACCCTCACTACCTCTAGGATGTCGGGGACGGGCATCTCGGCGAGTGTCAGGTCGTGGCGAGGGTTGTAGCAGATCACGCGGGCGCACCCATTGGCGGGTCGGTTCCGGTAGGGATAGGGGGGAGGCGCCAGATCGGTCGGCGCGTCGGGCGCCATGCCCGGGTGATCGTTGTCGAACACGAACGTGCCCGTGTAGTCCGGGTTGCGCTGGCCGCTCGACCTCGCGTTTCCGGGGCACAGATAGCAGTCCGGAGAGTAGGGTGGGATCTCGTCCCCGGAGGCCCCGAGCGTCTCTCCGCTCCAGGGGCGTCCCTGTCTGTGGGCGGCGATGATCACCCACTCCTCTCGCAGCGGGTGCCAGCGCTCTTCCCAGACGCGCTCGTCCATCACTCGCAGCCTCGCGGGTGCTGCACGTACCAGTCCCAGGCGCTCCGTACGATGGCCTCGAGCTCGGGATATCGGGGCCGCCAGCCGAGCTCCGAGCGGATGCGCTCGGAGGAGGCCACCAGCACAGCGGGATCGCCGGGTCTCCTTGGCGCTACCTCGTACGGTATCGGGTGGCCGGTCACCCTCCGCGCCGTCTCGATCACCTCCAGGTTGCTGAAGCCCCTCCCGTTGCCCAGGTTGTAGGTGCGACTCCCGCCGTCCAGGGCCTCGAGGGTCAGCAGGTGTGCCGCGGCCAGGTCCGAGACGTGCACGTAATCCCGGATGCACGTGCCGTCGGGGGTGGGGTAATCGTCGCCGTAGAGCGTGAAGCTCTCCCTCCTGCCCAGCGCCACGCTCAGCACCAGAGGGATTATGTGGGTCTCGGGGTCGTGGCACTCCCCGAACCGCTCCGTCGCCCCGGCCGCGTTGAAGTACCTCAGTGCCCCCCACCTCAGCCCGTATATCCGCTCGTACCAGGCCAGTATCCTCTCCAGGATGGCCTTCGACTCCCCGTAGGGCGAGCCCGGCACTATCGGCTGCCCCTCGTCTATGGGCATCCTCTCCGGTCTCGAGAACAGGTTGGCTGTGGACGAGAGGATGAACCTCCTGACCCCGTGCCTGACCGCCACCTCCAGCAGGTTCACGCCGTTGGCTACGTTATCCCTCAGGTACAGCTCGGGTCTCCGCATGGACTCCCCCACGAGGGTGTGGGAGGCGAGGTGGATCACCGCGTCCGTGCCGGGATGCTCCTCGAACGCGCGCTCGATGGAGGGTACATCGCGGAGGTCCCCCCTCACGAAGGAGGCGTCGGGGTGAACGGCCGACTCGTGCCCCTGGTAGAGGTTGTCGAACACCACCGCCTCGTGGCCGGACTCGAGGAGATGTTCGGTCACCACGCTGCCAATGTACCCCGCACCGCCCGTCACCAGTACCTTCATCCCCTGACCTCCTGCTTCCAGAACGGATACGACGAGGCCCCTCGAGGCGGCGGACCGGGACTCGCCAGGTGGAGTGCGAGGGGTCGGCCCATAGCCTCGACGCACTCCACCACGTGGTCGACGGCACCAGACGGACGGCGGAGCGCGCCCCCAGACCCGATGCGGGCGAAAGGACGCGCTGCCGGGGCTCCACCGACGCTTCGCCTCCGCGGCACGAACACGCCCGCCGCGACGCGCATAAGGATACTAAACAAATCGCTGGAGTGCCACACGCCCGGCCGGGAAAGCTCGTGCGCCCGCCGAAAAATCGTCCTTGACAGGTTCATGGGGATGCGCTAAGATGATTCGTGCCGCCCGTGGGCGGCGACGTTCCCCAAAGCAGAGCGCAGGACGGCTCGTCCGGAGCGCCTGGCGGGGAAGGCACCTTAACAGGGGAATAGAAGAAGCTTTGATTTTGCCGTAAGGGCAGGGTTACCAAAGAGGCGGGCAAGCTAGTAAGGGCGCGGGGCGGATGCCTTGGCGTCCGGAGCCGAAGAAGGGCGTGGC
>CADDYR010000205.1 GCA_902810765.1 Chloroflexota bacterium | reverse complement strand
CCCTCACCCCCTCCCGGCTGCACTGGGCGAGCCCCTCCCCTGTCGGGATGTCTATGTCGATGCCGGGGTAGATCTCGCAGCGTCCCTCCACTGCTCCGACCGCTCTCTCCGTCTCACGGCGCACGTACTCAGCGGAGAACCCGGTTGCGGGCAGCTCGTCGTACGGCCCCTCCTCCAGCCCCAGTAGTCGGAGCAGGAAGGGATATGCCTCCTCGGGCGCGACGTCCGCGAAGAGCGCCCGGCAGATGTCGCCCACCCACCGATGAAACCTGGGGCCCGCGCAGTTGTTGTACGCGACGACCTTGAGAAAGTCGGAGTAGCGGCTCATCTCAGCGTAGTCCTGGTCGGCCCGGTAGAACGGGCTGAACGAGATGTTGTGGTAGACGTGCCACCCCACCTGGATGTCCGGCCTGCACGCCTTCGCCACTCCGTAGATGTCCCGGTACATCCGGTGCTGGGAATCGGTCCACAGCGTCTGCCAGGCGAGCAGCTCCGGATACCGCAGCAGCAGGCGCCAGAAGCTCGTGAACGCGCCGTCCCTCGGGATGTCTCCGGCGGAGGCGCGCTCGTTCCACTCGACGGCCTCGCGGTAGCCCTCCTGCGCCCGGCGCACGTCGATGCCGCGGTCTCGGCCGATCTGTTGGCAGTAGGGACAGAAGCACGTCACCTGCTCAGGCCCGGCCGGCCCCTGGATCAAGAGGTTGAGGGGGCCTGGCCGCTCCGAGCACCAGGCGATGCCGTCGAGCTCGTAGCTCTTGGCGTAGTCCTCGACGATCCCTAGGTGCCAGTTGCGGTAGTCGGGGTTGTTGAAGCACATCCTCGGGGCCGGGCGTCCCCAGGCGTCGACTTCGAGGCACTTCGGGAAATTGGGATAGCTGCGCAGCTCCCGGGCGTAGCTGCTCTCCTCCATCCACGCGAAGCTCTGCATGCCCCTCGCTCTCGCCTCGGGCAGCACGGCCTCGAAGATGTCCCAGTCCGGATGCTCGGGGGCGCGACCGGCGGGGCCGAGGAGGGTACCGCCGTAGTACTCGGGGTGGACGGTGGCGTAGTTGCCGCCCACCCAGCTCTCGTCGTACTCCTCGACGCCGTGGTCGGGCAGGGGATGTCCGGGCAGCTGCCTGCCCCCGGTGCCGCGCGTCCAAGTGGGGGTCGCCAGGAAGAGCGCGTTCACACAGGCCCTCTCCTGGCAGGTGTCCAGCACCGGCTCGACCCCCTCGTCAACGAACGAGACCGCTCCCACCTGGATCGCTACCAATCGCTCCGACATCTCGCCTCACTCGACACCATACTCCTGCGATCTACGGATTTGCTCCCACGTCGATCAGTCGAAGAGCGGTATCACCTCCTCGCTGAAGCGGTTCATCACCTCCTGGTTGTACGCCACTCGAGGGAAGCTCATTATGAAGTAGTCGAAGCCGAGCTCGAGCTTCGGCTGCACGGCCTCCCGTATCTGCTCGGGAGTACCCACCACGGTCCTCTGAGCGTACTCCTCGTAGGACGTGTCGCCCCGCGCGTAAGCGGTGGCCTTCTCGGGGTCGTCGTTGGGCCCTATTGGGTGCGCGCTCAGTCCGGTGGATCTGATGATCTCGTCGTAGTCGCGTCCCACGTCCTCGCAGCGGCGCTTCAGCACGTCCAGCTTGTGCGCCAGCGTGTCCAGGTCGCCTCCGAGGTTGCAGGCGTCTCCCCACTGCGCAACGAGCCTCAGAGTCACCCTCTCGCCTCCGCCGCCTATCCAGAAGGGGGGATGAGGCTTTTGTACCCCTTTCGGCTCGTTGATCGGCCGATCGATCTCGTAGTACTTGCCGTGAAACTCAGGGTAATCCTGCGTCCACATCTTGTGGATGATCTCACAAGCCTCCCTGAACATCCCCATCCGGTCCCGAGTCTCCGGGAAGCCGTACCCGTACGCCCTCCATTCGTGCTCGTACCACCCGGCACCGAGCCCGGCGTACAGCCTGCCGTGGCTGGCCACGTCCACCGTCGAGGCTATCTTGGCGTACAGCGCGGGGTTGCGGTATCCGTTGCACCCTACCATCTGCCCGATCTTCACCCGCTCCGTGTCTCGGGAGAGCGTGGACGTGATCGTCCAGCACTCGAAGGTAGCCTCAAGCACGGGCTCGGGCACCGTGTGGAAGTGGTCGAACACCCAGATGGAGTCCCACCGGCCCTTGTCGGCCTCCTTGGCTACCTTGGTCATAGCCTCGTACTTCTGAATCGGATCCTGGATCTCTACCAGGTCCATCGTCCAGCCTTGCGGCACGAACACCCCAAACCTTGCAGCGGCCATCTCCCTCCTCCTACTCGTCCTAGCATCCCGGGCCATCACCCTGCGACGACCGCGACGCAGCCGGCTGCAGAAAACACACCCCGGAACCCTCGAGTTTCCGCGGCCTGCCAAATTGAGTGGCTTGCTCTCTACGGCCAGCCTTTCTCGAGCAACGGGCTGACTATCGCCTCGTTGAGCACGAGCCCGGGCGTCGCCGAGCGGCCCATCGTCTCTATCTCGGCCCTCGCGGCTTCCAGGTCAACGGGGCTCCTGGCCAGCAGCGCGACATCAGCGCCAGAGGCGGCAAGCGCGATGGCGGTGGCGCGGCCAAGCCCGCTGCTCGCGCCCGTGACCACGGCGACCCGGCCGGAGAGTGGCAGTACGACACTGTCCATCCGCACCCCTCCCTCAACTACAGATCGGCGTAAGCACCGCAGCCGATACGGCTGTGAGGACGAGCGCTCGCTCCACACCACTCGCGAGGCACTCGGCGTCCCGTGGTCGTGCGTATGCTCCTCGCCGGGCCGCAGAGCTGTCTCGGCAAACGCAATCAGCGCAACCATCCCCGTAAATCTGTTGTTCAGCACGAAGTCCGCCCTCGGCGTCTGGACTGGCAGCGCCCATTGTACCACCGACCTACCCTTGGGCCCATAGGTGCTCCCCGAGTCGCCCAATGTTCGCCTACGGGGCCGATCCCGAGCGCGTCGAGACGCTCGAGTAGTCCCGTCGCCTAGGGAAGAAGGCCGGCTATCCCTACTACTTGAGGAACAGGACGAGGGCGACGACAGTCGGCATGAACTGGAGCCATCTCGGGGGTATTTTCTGGATTGTCACTGCCTGCTTTGACGGGTAGGAGGCCCTGTGTGGATCGCATGCCCAGCTCTCACACATTTCTCGAGGGGCGTCGCAGCAGTGACGCGGGCACCGCCGAGAGCAGAGTAAGCCGCAATAGCCCGCAGCGTCTCCAAGCCCTCAGCGCACAGATTTCTCGGTCCCATTTCGGCCAGTGCCTCGACGGATATCGGGACGATCGCTTAGTATGTGTGCATCGCGAGGACCGTGCACATCCTGTCCGAGGGTTGGCTCGTCAGGCAGATCGACGGCGATGAGCCGGACGTGGGCGCGCCCTCATGGTCTGTGGGCTCCCACGATGGCGGCCGGAGTAGCAGAGAGGGGACAGAACGATGGCGATGAGGGTGATGATCACGGGCGCGGGCGGCAATGCCGGGCAGGCCGTCAGCAGGCTCGTCGCGGAGGCGGACTTCGAGGTGCGGATGGCTGACATGGTCTCACCAGCACCCGATATCGCCTCGCTGGGGCAGTTCGTGCGCTGCGATACCCGGACACCATCGGACGTGCGGCGAGCCGTGGAGGGCGCCGACGCAGTCGTGCACCTGGCCGCCTGGCATAGCGCTCACCGCCCGCCCGTTAGCGACGCCACCATCTTCGCGGTCAACGTGGACGGCACCTTCAACGTACTGGAGGCATGCCGGGCGGAGGGTGTCCGAGCGATTGTGTTCGCGTCCTCGATGGCGTACGGATGGGGCTCAGTCTACTCGGTCACGAAGGTCATCGGAGAAGAGCTGTGCCGTGCCTACCACGAGATGACGAGGTCAAGCGTAGCGATGCTTCGTTACCACGAGTTCATCCCTGCGCCGTACCTGGAGTACGGGCCGCGTCTGTTGCGCAACGGCGTGGATCGGACCGACGTGGCTAGCGCCACGCTCGCGGCAGTGCGCGCGGCGCTGGAGCACAGAGTGGATCTGTTCTGCACGATTGTGCATACGGACCATGGCATGCCGCCGGAGGTGATCGAGGACTTCGATCGGCTGGGTCCCGAGTGGTGCGAGGAGCGGGTGCCGGGGGCGCTGGGCCTGATCGAGAAGTATAGTCTGGAACTCCCGGAGAGGGTGGAGCAGCATGACCTCTCTGAAGCGGCGCGCGTCCTGGACTGGCGGCCGACGATCGGCTTCCTGGAGTTCCTGCGGGACCTCAAGGAACGGGACGCCCGGGGGGAGGACGTCCGCGCGCTGACCGTGCCGGGGGAGCTACCACGGGTCCGGTAGGCGGACGCGGCGTCGCTCCCCCCGGGGGAGGTCCGGACCGTCCCATGCTTTGTGTCGGCTGTTTATCGCACGATTCTAGTCGGTGATCCAGGTCACGGTCGCATCACGTAAGCAGGATCACGCAGATCCCACTTGGAAAGGCCGTGTTCGAGCGCTCGATCTGAGGGGTACCCCCTCCGTCGTAGGGGCGTGCGATCAACGTGTAGGAGCCCGGACCGGGCGGCCTCCAGCGAGCCACCCAGCGCGTCCAGGTATTCGCTGACAGCGGCAGCTCCAGCTCCGCGCGATGCCAGTGTCTGCACGGTGTATATCGAGCCCGGACATCCTTGGGAGAACCCTTACTGCGAGAGCTTCAACGGGAAGCTCCGCGACGAGTGCCTGATAAGGGAACTGACCCTCGACTACAACGCCGGATACGCGCAGGTGGTGATCGAGAGGTGGAGGAAGGAGTACAACGAGGAGAGGCCGCACAGCTCGTTGGGCTATCGGACGCCAGCAGAGGTAGCCCGAGACCGTGTTGTTGCCGGCAGACCATTGGCCGAGGATACCAGGCTCACACCTCAAGTGGCCCAAGTTTTCGGGGGCAAGGTCAACTCTATCACTGTGCCGAAGGTACGCGGGCGCAAGGTAAAGCGCACGTATCTGGTGAAGATCTGCGACATTCTCGGATTGGATGTGTGAGTATCACGGCTGTGGACAAACGCAGGACTCTCGGGGAGTACCTGAATCTCGGATATCTCTTCAACGTCATTGCCGATCTGGATGGTGGATACGTCATCGAGTATCCGGACCTTCCCGGCTGCATCGCGCAGGTGGAAACACTTGATGAAGTCGTCCCCGTGGCAGAGGATGCTCGTCGAGCTTGGCTCGAGACCGCGTACGAGCTGGGCCGGGAGATCCCATTGCCTTCGTACCGCGAGGAGTACAGCGGCAAGTTCAACGTGCGCCTACCGAAGTCCCTTCATCGCAAGCTCGCCGAGGCCGCCGAGCGTGAAGGCGTCAGCTTGAACACCTACGTCGTCGAGCTGCTGTCGCGCGGAGACACTCAGGTGCAGCTGCTACGGCGGCTGGAGGGCCTGGAGCAGATGATGTCATCGAGCCTCGGAGGGCTTCGAGCTCAGCCTTCCGGCATCGAATCCGACGAGTTCGGAGCTATATCTCGAAGAGCTTCTCCACCTTCACCCGAAAGCCCGGCAGCACCTCGCCCCCCTCAAGCTCGTCGTGCGCCCCCAGCTCACGGTAGCCTTCGCTCGCGGAGTACACGCTGACCGAGCGAAAGCGGGGCCACAGCACCCACACCAGCCTTGTGCCTGTCGCCAGATACTCCAGCACCTTCTCGCGCACATCGTTGGCCACATCGTTGGCGCTGTCGCCAGGGGAGACTATCTCGACCGCCAGATCGGGTGCGGTGCCCACGAAGCCTTCCAGCACCTGTCCCATACGCTCTCTAGCCACAAACGCCACGTCAGGAATGCGGACTAGGTCAGGCTCACGCTTGATCACAAACCCAGCTCCATCGGTGAACACCCAGCCAAGCTGCTTCTCCGATACGTAGGCGTACAGCAAACGATACAACAATGCTGCAATCAGGTTATGCAACCCACCAGCTCCAGGCACCTCCACCAGCTCCCCGTCTACCAGCTCGAACCGCTTGCCGGGCACCTCGGGCATCGCCCACAGCTCCTCGGCGGTCATCGGATTCTTCACCACGCTCATAGCCCTACCCTCCACACGATACGGGCCTGCATCATCACCATGATAAGATAAGCCAACGCAGAGAACCACCCGAGGACCGTTCGCTCCCAGCAGGCAAATGCAAGACCTACCACAGCTGCTTGTTGCGCTGTCTGTCTTTCTGCGCCTGCTCTCTCAGCCTGCACTCCCATATCATTCTATCGGTATAGTCGAAAAAGTCCTCCTCACTGGCCTCCTTCCTTTCTCGCTGCAGCTCCCGAACCCTGCGCTCTCTTCTGCGTCTTTGGTAATTCCGGTCCCACTCCCACCACCACTCCCGTAGGGCGTGCAGCCAACCTCTCACCATACGGCCTCCTCCCCCGGGGCGGGCCTCCAGCACCTCGACTCGTCCCAGCTGGGGTGGCTGCGCAGTATCGGGATCGCCTCCCGATCCACCAGGTAGTACACCCGCTTCTCCCAGGGCCCCGGTAGCTCCACCTTGATCACCCGCTTGCCCGGATAGCTCTCCCGGAGCATCGGGCTCTCGTGATCGAGCGACACCCTGGCCCGATACTTCTTCACTACACCCAGGAAGTGCCCGAGGTCCACCTCGGTGTCCTCAAGCGGATCCACCCCACCGAGCTTCCACTCCCGCTCGTAGATCTGTTGTACCTTGAACTCGCTCGTGTGCTTCATAGCCTCCTCCTTGATCCCGTATTATAGGTCCCTACCCGCCCAGCCAGCGCGCGACGGCCTGCCTGGTCGTCCCCAGCCTCTCGGGGACTAGGTCCGCGTCCTCCCGCACCGAGAGCACGTCCCAGCCCAACACCTCGTACCACTGCCGGTTGCCTCGGTCCTCCCTCACCTCTGAGCCGTCGCGGTACACCTGCACGACCCTCCTGGTCTCGGGCCGCGCGAAGTGCACAGGCGGCAGCTCCGGATGGACGTGGTAGCTGCGGGCGTAGTCCTCCCCGGCCCTCAGCCCCTCCTCCCCGAGCAGCTCTTCTAGGCGCATCTGGGCGCAGTAGCGCTGGGCCTCCTCTCCTCTCTCCGGCCCGAACTCCCCAGCCACGGGCTCCTGCCGAGCTTGAGAGGGGTTGAGGAGCTCCCGGATCTCTTGCCTTGTGCGCCCGACCCTGCCCACCTCCAGCTCCTCGGCGCGCACGATCTTCACGTACCACCCCTGCCTCCTGAGCCTTTCGATCCTCTGCTCATCGCGCTCTGCCTCGCTGCGGAGGTCCTTGCCCGCTACTTCCTGTTTGAACCTTGCAGAATGTACCCCTCCCCAGACCTCGATCGCTTTCATCTCCCGAGGCCACGCGAAGTCCACCCACACCCTGGGAGCCGCCTTGTAGATGTGCTCGTAGTCGCGCCCCCTTACCTGGCCCTCCTGGCGCAGCAGCTCCATCATCCGCCTCTCGGGGCGGGACGCCCTCTCAGGGTGCTCCCGCCAGTAACGCGCTGCGAACTCCATAGCCGCGTCGTGGCCATAGCGGCGCGCCGTCTCCCGAAACCCCGCCCTGCCCGCCTCCGACAGCGACACGTGGC
>CADDYR010000204.1 GCA_902810765.1 Chloroflexota bacterium | reverse complement strand
TCGTCGAGGAGGCCGGACGGCACGGGATCACCGTGCACAGGGTCTCGCAGGGCAGCGGCGTGATGCTGATGACCGACGACGAGGTGCTCGAGATGGGCAGGGTCGCCGCGGAGCACCGCATCGAGGTAAGCCTGTTCGCGAGGCCGAACGCGGCGTGGGACACGGGGGCGATGGCTACCGCCATCGCCGGCGCGGCGGTCGCGCCTAAGCTCAGGGGACAGGAGCAGCTCGTGCACTGCCTGGAGGACGTGCGGCGCGCGGCCGCGCTCGGCATCCGCAGCGTGCTGCTCGCCGACGAGGGCGCGCTGTGGGCCGCGGGCGAGATGCGCAAGGCCGGAGAGCTGCCCGTGGACATACAGTTCAAGGTCAGCGTGATGATGGCGGCCGCGAACCCGGCCTCGATCAGGCTCCTAGAGGGCCTGGGCGCGGACACGGTGAACATCCCGACGGACCTGACGCTCGCGCAGATCGCCGCAATCCGACAGGCGGTGGACGTGCCGCTCGACGTGTACGTGGAGGCGCCGGACGACATAGGGGGCTTCGTCAGGCTGTACGAGCTCCCCGAGCTGGTGCGGGTGGCCGCTCCCATATATGTCAAGTTCGGGCTGCGCAACGCGCCGGGCATCTACCCCTGCGGCGCCCACCTCTCCTCGGTCGCGCTCGCGATGACGCGCGAGAGGGTGCGGCGGGCGAAGATCGGGCTGGACCTGCTCAGGCGATACTATCCGGATGCGGTGGAATCGGGGCCGGGCGCAGAGGGGCTCGCGATCCCGGTGGGTGCGTAGACAGACAGGAGGCTTACAGGGCCGTGAAGATAGTTGACGTGAAGACCCACGTGGTGAGCACCGCGTGGCGCAACCTGACGTTCGTGCGGGTGCAGACCGACGACGGGCTCGAGGGCGTCGGAGAGGTGCGGATGATCAACCACACCGACGCCCTCCTGGGGTACCTGGCGGAGGCCGTGCCGAACCACGTGCTCGGCAGCGACCCGACGAACCCCGAGGACCTGGTGCACCGGATGTTCCGCAACGATTACGCGCGGGCGAGTGAGGTGATGATGAGCGCGATCGCGACGGTCGAGATCGCGTGCCTGGATATAACGGGAAAGGCGCTCGGGGTGCCCGTGTACAAACTCCTGGGCGGCGCAGTGCGCGACAGGATCAAGGCGTACGCGAACGGGTGGTACACAGTCGAGCGCACGCCCGAGGAGTTCCACGCAGCGGCGAAGCGCGTGCTCGAGAAGGGGTATCGAGCGCTGAAGGTAGACCCGTTCGGTGCCGGGTACTACGAGCTCGAGCCCGCGGAGAGGCGCCGGTCGGTCGAGCTGATCGAGGCGGTGAGGGATGCGGTGGGGCCGGAGGCCGAGATACTCATCGAGATGCACGGGCGGTTCAACCCCGCGACAGCGATCGAGATGGCGCGCGAGCTCGAGCAGTTCAGGCCGTCCTGGGTGGAGGAGCCCGTGCCGCCGGACAACCTCCCCGCGCTCAGGAAGGCGGCGGAGAAGATCAACATCCCGGTCGCGACGGGCGAGCGCCTGCACACCCGCTACGAGTACCGCGAGCTGTTCGAGCTGCAGGCTGCGGACATCATCCAGCCGGACATCACGCACTTCGGCGGGCTGCTGGAGACGCGGAAGCTGGCCGCGACCGCGGAGACGTACTTCGTGCTCGTGGCGCCGCACAACGTCGGCGGGCCGGTGTCCACCGCGGCCGCGCTGCACCTGGCCGCCTCCACCCCGAACTTCAAGATACAGGAGCACTTCAACGACTTCGCGGAGGACTGGGTGAAGCAGCTGGCTCCGGGCAACCCCGAGGTGGAGGACGGCTACTTCGCCCTGCCCGAGGGCCCGGGGCTGGGGGTGACGCTCGACCTCGACGCGGTGGAGGCGCACCCTCGCACGCACGTCTTCTTCAACCTGTTCGCCGAGGACTGGCACAAACGCCAGGTCGCGCAGCCCCCGCCGGCCTAGTCGGCGGGTCGCACCATCCGCGGTCCGGCCACGGATGGCCGCCCCGAGCCGTGCACCCCTCGTCATCCTGAACCCTTCGCGGAGTTTACCCTCGAGCGAAGCGAAGGGCTCGATAGCCTGCCCTGAGCGGGAGCGAAGGGGGCTAAATTCCGCGAAGGATCTGTGTCCCCGGTTTGTCATCCTGAGCGCAGCGAAGGATCTTGAAAGCCTACGCCTCACACCCGACCCGGATGGATTCTTCGGCCTGCGGCCTCGGAATGACGGACTCATCGCCCGGACCCGGTATTCAGCGCTGGTTACGACGAGCACGAGGGCGGGCGCTGACGGGGTGCCTGCCACGACCGAATATTCTCCCTACGGGGTCGGAGTACCCTATCCCGGCACGGGCGTGTGAGAGCCCGTACTGCTCGGGGGCAGCTCCTCCTCATCGAAGTGGCCGTACTCCTCGCCCGTATCGGCGTCTATCAGCACCTGCGACCTACTGGGCTGGAGAGCGCTACCGTGGAACGGGTAGTGCACCATCGTCTGATCCACCTGCACCACCCACATAGGCCGGTCCTTCAGCTCGGGCCACCTCGTGGTCGCCAGCACGTAGCCCATCCGCACGTTGCCGGATATGTTCCCGACACCCCCCAGAGTCCTGATCGCCACCTGTACCGCGCTCTCGGGGGTGGTGGGAGGGGTGCCGGGCGCGGGCTTGAACGCCATACCTCGGTCGTAGGACTGCATCTGGCTGTCCAGCACCCACTGAGGCACGATGTCACCCTCCTTTCCTGAGCCCGGACAGAGTCTCCCGAGCACGACGGAGACGAGCGCCGGAGGACGACGCTAACGCCCCGACGAGGTAATCCTACCACCCCGATGGAGACCGTCAAGCGCCCGGAGATCACGTCCGCCGGAGAGCAAGCTAGAGCGCCACGCCCGCTCCGGCTCGCTCCACACCGAGCCGGGTTCCCGCCAGCCCGTCTTACTATTTTTGAGCG
Organism: Chloroflexota bacterium; assembly: GCA_902810765.1. GTDB lineage: Bacteria > Chloroflexota > Chloroflexia > Thermobaculales > Thermobaculaceae > CADDYR01. Next base: position 4,602 of record CADDYR010000204.1, on the reverse strand, counting down.
ATCTATTGATTTTCCTGAGCAGATGTAGTAGTATTTGGAGCGAAGGACGCGATGGCGCCGGGGGCGGCGCGGGGAGAGCGGAGATGGCCGAGGAGATAGTCAGGGTGGAGGACCTGCGCAAGCTGTTCCCGCGCAAGGTCCGACGGGAGGGCGCGAAGCCCTGGACGCGCGTGATCCCGGGCAGGGGCAGCGTCACCGAGCCGTTCGTGGCGGTGGACGGCGTGAGCTTCGAGATCAGGCGTGGCGAGATCTTCGGGCTCCTGGGCCCGAACGGCGCGGGCAAGACCACCACGATCCGCATGCTCTCCACCCTGCTCGAGCCCACGAGCGGCTCGGCGACCATCAACGGCTACGACATACGCAAGCAGACCAGCCTCGTGCGGCAGAGCCTCGGGGCCGTGCTCACCGGAGAGCGCAGCATCTACTGGAAGCTCACCGGTCGTGAGAACCTGGAGTACTTCGCGACGCTGTACCACATGCCCCCGCGCACCGCGAAGCAAAGGATACAGGAGCTCCTGGAGAGGCTCGACCTCGCGCACCGGGCGGATGAGTACGTCGAGCGCTACTCCTCCGGGATGAAGCAGAGGATCGCGATCGCGAAGGCGCTGCTCGCCAATCCGCCCGTGCTGCTCCTGGACGAGCCGACGATCGGCCTCGATCCGCAGTCCGCGCGCAACCTGCGCGAGCTCGTGCTCGAGGTCAGGAGCGAGGGACGCACGATCCTGCTCACGACGCACTACATGGAGGAGGCGGACCTGCTCTCCGACCGCGTGGGCATAATAGACTCCGGCAGGATCATCGCGCTCGACACGCCCGAGAGGCTCAAGGGCTCGCTGCGGCAGCTCGACGTCATGAAGCTCGAGCTGCACGACTACGATCCGGCGCTCGACGGCGTGCTCGCCTCCATCCCAGCCGTCGAGAACGTCGTGTCGAGCCCGGCCGGCAACGACGGCGCCTGGTACGTCTCGCTCCACGCCCGCGACACCCGTGCGGTGCTGCCGAGCGTGATCGAGCTCGTGGGCTCCAGGTCCGGCAGGATCACGAACCTGCAGGTCGCCCAGCCCACGCTCGAGGACGTGTTCATCGCACACACGGGCAAGCAGCTCAGGGACTGAGGAAGCACACGATGGGACAATCCACTCTGACCGCTCCATCCGACACGCTGGCGCGCCCTCGGGTCTCGGCGGGCTCGACACTGCGCGTGCTGCTCGCCGTGGCCCGGAAGGAGTGGATCATCTTCACGCGGTACCCCACGTGGGTGATCGCGATCATCGTCTGGCCGGTCATCTTCCCGCTCGGCTACATCTTCACCGCGAAGGCTTTGGGAGGCCCCAACGGTGCCTCCCTGCACGCCTTCGAGCGGCTCGCGGGCACGTCCGACTACATCAGCTACATCGTGATGGGCACCGTGATGTGGATGTGGCTGAACATGACGCTGTGGGACATCGGCTTCCACCTGAGGGAGGAGCAGATGCGCGGCACGCTCGAGTCGAACTGGCTGTGCCCGGTGCCGAGGCTACTGATGATGATGGGCGCGAGCCTGGCGAAGCTCTCGACGTCCTTCATCTTCCTGATCCTTACGGTGATCGAGTTCCGGCTGGTGTTCGGCGTCTCGCTCGTCCGGGGCAACGTGCCGCTGCTGCTCGCGGTCGTCCTGCTCACGATGCCGAGCATCTACGGGATCGGCGTCATGTTCGCGAGCCTGGTCATCCGCTTCCGCGAGGCGAACGCGATGGTCTTCCTGGTGCGCGGGCTGGTGTCCGTGTTCTGCGGGATCACCTACCCGCTCGCGGTGCTGCCGGTGTGGATGCACGGGGTCGCCCAGTTTATCCCGATCACGTACGCCATCCGCGACACGCGTGCCGCGGCGCTCTCGAACGCGTCGTTCGCGCAGGTCGCGCCGGATCTGGCGAAGCTCGGAGCCTTCGCCGTCGTCCTGCCCGTGCTCGGCTGCCTGGCGTTCGCCTACACCGAGCGCAGGGCGCGGCGCACCGGCTCGCTCGCGCAGTACTGAGAAGGAGGGGAGAATGCCGGCCGAGAGCCTTGCCCGGTACACCTGGGCTTCCTACCTGCGAGCGGTGCTGGCGGTCGCCCGAAAGGACTGGCTCCACTTCCTGCGATACCCCCTGAACGCGGTGTTCCGGATAGTGGAGCCGATAATGTGGCTCACACCGATCTACTTCCTGGGCCGCAGCTTCGCGACGGCACAGGGCAACATCGGCTTCAAGGAGTACGTCGGGGTGGGCGACTACATGTCCTTCATCCTGCTCGGGGGCGTGCTCTCCAGCTTCATCGGCGCGGTGTTCTGGGGGATGGGACAGTCGCTGAAGCAGGAGATGGACTCGGGAGTGCTCGAGAGCAACTGGATGGCGCCCGTGCCCCGCCCGCTCCTGCTCATCGGTCAGACCGTCGCGAGCATCACGATCACCTCCGTCACGACCGCGGGCACTCTGTTCCTCGCGTGGCTGGTGTTCGGGTTCCACGTCTCGGGCAACGTGCTGTACGCGCTCTCGGCAGCGCTTCCTATGATCGTCGCGCTGTACGGCTTCGGGTTCGCGTTCGCGGCGGTCGTGCTGCTGATGCGCGACGCGAACACGCTGATAGATGTCTCGAACTACCTGGTCTCGATCTTCTCCGGGAGCAACTTCCCTGTGCAGGTGCTCCCGCGCCCGCTGCTCGTGATCTCGCTCGCGCTGCCCCTGACCTACGGTATGGACGCGGTGCGGGGCTTCCTGATGCACACGCGCACGCTCATCCCCCTCGGATACGAGCTGCTGATCCTGCTCGCGTTCATGGCGCTGATGGTGCCGCTGGGCTACGCCGTCTTCAGGAGGGTCGAGACCCGGTGCAGGCGACTCGGCACCATCGGGATGCACTGAGGAGGACGAGGATGCTGACCCAGATCGGCAGGGCCGCGCGGATCGTCGGCAGCCTGGTGCGCGAGAGCGCGAAGGGAGAGGCAGGGATGATGGGAGAGACGAGGGTCGAGCGCAGGTCGGTGGAGCTCGATGGTGCCGGGTCGGTCCGCGCGCTCGTGAGTATGAGCGTGGGCAAGCTGCGAGTCCACGGCGGCGCGGCATCCCTCATGGAAGCGGAGTTCACCTACAACCGCGAGGGATGGCGACCGGAGGTGGAATACCAGGTGCGCGACGGCCACGGCAAGCTCAAGGTACGTCACAGGGACGACCTGAGCGCACACGGCAACGTGCGCTCCGAGTGGGATGTGGCGCTCGGCGACTCGGTGCCGCTAGACCTGCACGTGTCCATCGGAGTGGGCGAGGCGCGCCTGGAGCTCGGCGAGCTCAACCTCGAGGGCCTGAGCGTGGAGATGGGGGTCGGCGATACGAGGCTCGACCTCTCCGGGGCCACCAGGCGCGACCTCGAAGTGGTCATCTCGGGCGGGGTGGGACAGCTCACCCTCGTCCTGCCCAATTCCGTGGGGCTCGAGGTCAGGGCCCGGCGCGGCATCGGCAGCGTGCGGACCGATGGGTCCCTGCACCGTGAGGGGAACGCCTACGTCAACGACCTCCACGGCAAGTCGGAGGTCACGCTGCGCGTCCGAGCCGAGAACGGCGTCGGGGAGATCGAGGTCCGCACATCCGCCTGACTTTCCTTGGATGTCCGAGGCGACTCACGCCAGGCGCCGGCTTGCCCAGATCAGGAACCCGGGCAGATGGTCCTTCCAGAGCTGCCAGGTGTGGCCGCCGGGGTAGGTCGCGAAGAAGTAATCCGCGTGGCGCGCCGCAAGCAGCCTCGCGAACTCCTCGTTCTCGGCAACGTGCCTCCGGTCCTGGGCCCCGACGTACAGGTACATCGGAGGCAGAGAGCCCTCGAGCTTGGGCAGGTAGTACATCGGGCTGTCCAGCCGCTCCAGCTCCGGCTCGTTCCGCACCAGCTGATCGGTGGATGGAAGGATGAAGTATCCGGAGAAGCTTCCGATCAGGCCGAAGACGTCGCGGTGCTGCAGCCCTATGTTCATCGCTCCGTAGCCGCCGGTGGAGAGGCCCGCTATCGCCCGCCCCCGTGGCGAGGGTATCGTCCGGTAGTGCGTGTCCATCAGCCGGACGAGGTCGCGGTATACGTACGTCTCCCAGTTGCCCAGATAGCTGTTCAGGTACTCGTTCACCGGGTCGTTCTTCGACGGCATGGCCTCCGGGCTGACCACGATCATCGGCTGGATCTCGTGCTCCTGGCTCAACGCGTTCAGCGACGACAGCAGGCCACCCTGCACGATCCACTGCCGCGTGTTGCCCGGCCAGCCGTGCAGCAGGTAGATCACCGGGTAGCGTCTGTGCGCGTTCCGCGGCAGGTCGTAGCCCGGCGGCAGGCAGACGGTGTACTTGAGCCGCATCCTCACGGCCGGCGACCAGAACCACAGCGTCTTCGCCGTGTAGCTCTGCGACGTTGCGGGGGCGTCCCGTTTCGCCGGTACCCTGGCGATCGGCGGTGATGCGGTCGCACGCTGGTACCTGGACGCGCTCCTGATGTACCCGGCTCGGGATGGCGCGGCATGAGGGCGGGCGGGCTTCGTAGGATGCGCCGGGACATCGGCGGTCGCCGTGCGTCCTGAACCCCTCGGTCGGCCGCCGACCCGAGGGGGTG
>CADDYR010000203.1 GCA_902810765.1 Chloroflexota bacterium | reverse complement strand
CTGTTCGGGATAGGCCGCAGCAGGGCCAGGCGGTACGCCGCGGGCGAGAAGCCGGACACGACCTTCGCGGACGTCGCGGGCATCGAGGAGGCCGAGCAGGAGCTGGTGGAGATCGTGGAGTTCCTGAAGAACCCTGCCAAGTACCAGAGGCTGGGGGGCACCATCCCGAAGGGGGTGCTCCTGGTGGGGCCACCGGGCACGGGCAAGACCCTGCTGGCACGGGCTGTGGCGGGAGAGGCGAACGTCCCCTTCTACAGCATGTCCGGCTCCGAGTTCGTCGAGATGATCGTGGGCGTCGGAGCCTCCCGTGTGCGCGACCTGTTCGCCCAGGCGAAGCGCGATGCCCCCGCGATCATCTTCGTGGACGAGCTCGACGCGATCGGGAGGCGCAGGGGAGCGAGCGTGAACATCGGAGGCCACGACGAGCGCGAGCAGACTCTGAACCAGCTCTTGGTCGAGATGGACGGCTTCGACTCCCGCCAGGCGGTGATAGTGCTGGCTGCGACGAACCGGGCGGACGTGCTGGACCCGGCTCTCTTGAGACCCGGCCGCTTCGATCGGAGGGTATTGGTCCAGAGGCCGGACAAGGCGGGCCGCAAGGCGATACTGGAGGTGCATACCCGGTCGGTGCCCCTCGGGCCCGATGTGGATCTGGAGGAGATAGCATCCGCTACCCCCGGGCTGGTGGGAGCAGACCTGCGCAACCTGGTGAACGAGGCAGCGCTGCTCGCCGCAGCCCGCAACCGGGATGCCGTGGCTCAGGACGACTTCTTCGACGCTCTGGAGAAGATCACGCTCGGGGCGGAGCGTCAGCTGGTGCTCTCGGAGGAGGACAGGAGGAGGATAGCCTACCACGAGTCGGGCCACGCGGTGCTGGGGCTTTTGGTGCCCGAGGCCGATCCGGTGCACAAGGTGACGATAGTGCCGAGGGGGCAGGCGCTGGGAGTGACGTACCAGACGCCCGAGGACGACCGGTACAACTACACGGAGGCTTACCTGAGGGGGAGGATCACGGGTGCGTTGGGGGGCAGGGCGGCCGAGGAGCTAGTGCTGGGCACGATCACGACGGGGGCCGAGAACGACCTGAAGCAGGTGACCGAGCTTGCGCGGCAGATGGTCACCCGCTGGGGGATGAGCCCGGAGGTGGGACTGGTGTACCTGCAGCACGACGACCAGGACGACTTCCTCGGCACGCCCCCTGCCGTGCCGGGATCGCGCGAGTACAGTGACACGCTCGCGTCAGTGGTGGACCGCGAGGTGAGGCGGATCATAGACGAGTGCTACGGGCAGGCGAAGCGTATCCTGGAGGACAACCGGGAGAGGCTGGACGCGCTCGCTGAGGCGCTGCTGCGCGAGGAGTCGCTCGACGAGGAGCAGATACGAGAGGTCGTGGGGCTGACCCCGGACGGGCGGGTCGGGTCGGAGGACTCCGAGCCCGTGGGAGGTGGCCGGCGCAGGCGGGACGGGTGAGGGCGCGTCATGCCCCGGAGCGGTGAGCCTCGACGCACACGACTCCCTGCGGCCCGACCACCGCGTCGTGCAGCACGCCCGCGGGCAGGTCGAGCCTGTCGCCGGCCTCCATCGGCACCTCGCGTCCCCGCTCCGGCAGGCCGAACGTGATCGAGCCTTCCACGACGTACAGCACCTTGTGGTACGAGTGACGGTGGGCGCCGTACACGTCGCCCGGCGCGTTCGACCACCTGTACGCCCCGCGCAGACCCTCGGCCTCCATCCGGGCGCGGACCCCCTTCTCAGTCGGCGGCTCGGGATCGGTCCACCTGGTCGTCCGCACCTCGTCCGTGCTCATCGCAGCGCTCCTCTCCGGTAGACGTACCTTCAGGATACCGGTCCGCGCGCCGCGCCCTCAAGAACCTGCTGGGGCGGAAGGTGTGCTAGACTGGCGCGGGATGGGCGGAAACGGGGACGGAAATCTGCCGCCGGGGCCTCGGGAGAGGCTGCCCTGGTCGGGCCTGATGAGCTATCGCCGGGATCCCACGGGCTACCTTACCCGGCTCGCGCGGGAGTACGGCGACGTGGCGTCCCTCGGCTCGGGCAGGCGCCGCATGTACCTGCTGAGCAGACCAGAGTACGTGCAGGAAGTGCTCGTGACCCACAGCCGGCAGTTCGTGAAGAGCCGCGCGCTCGAGCGCTCGAAGATAGTGCTCGGGGAGGGCCTGCTCACGAGCGAGGGCGACCTGCACCGTCGGCAGCGCAGGCTCGTGCAGCCGGCCTTCCACCGTGACAGGGTCCTGAGCTACGCGGGCGTGATGACCGGGCAGGCGGCGCGCACGTCCGAGAGCTGGCGGGACGGCCTGACGCTGGACGTGTTCGGCGAGATGTCGAGCCTCACGCTCGCGATCGCTGGAGAGACGCTGTTCGGTGCCGACCTGCGCTCGGAGGCCGCGGAGGTCGGGGAGGCCCTCTCGGTCGTCATGGGCTACTTTCGCACGATGCTGCTGCCGTTCTCCGATCTGCTCCTGTACCTGCCCCTGCCCGCGGTCCGCCGCTTCGACAAGGCGCGCAGGCGCCTCGACCAGACCGTGTACCGCATCATTGATGCGCGAAGGCAGGACGCGGAGGGGAGGAGCGACCTGATCTCGACGCTGCTGCTCGCGCAGGACTCCGAGCAGGGCGGCGGGGGGATGACCGACGCCCTGCTGCGGGACGAGGCGATCACCCTGCTGCTCGCGGGCCACGAGACCACGGCGGTGGCGCTGACCTGGACCTGGTACCTGCTCTCGCAGCACCCCGAGGTCGAGGAGAAGCTGCACACCGAACTCGACACCGTGCTGGGCGGAAGGGCTCCCACCGCTGACGACCTCCCGAGGCTCGAGTACACGCGCCGGGTGATCACCGAGTCCATGCGCCTCTATCCCCCGGCGTGGGCCGTGGGCCGCAGGGCGCTCGTGGACTACGAGGCAGGAGGCTACGTCATCCCCGCGGGCTCAGTCGTCATAGCCAGCCAGTTCGTGATCCACCGCGACCCCCGCTACTTCCCGGAGCCTCTGCGGTTCGAGCCCGACCGCTGGACGGCCGAGGGGAGGGCGTCGCTACCTCGGTTCGCGTACTTCCCGTTCGGCGGGGGGCCGAGGCTGTGCGTGGGCGAGCAGTTCGCGTGGATGGAGGCCGTCCTGGTGCTGGCCGCACTGGCTCGGGAGTGGCGGGCCAAGCCGGTCCCCGGTCACCCGGTCGAGCTGCAGCCGCTCATCACCCTGCGCCCGAGGCACGGGATGCGGATGACGCTCGAGCGGCAGTGAGCGCTCAGTCCGCGAACACGTACAGCAGCCGGACGAGGCCGAACGACACGAGCGCGTACACGATGATCGCGAGCAGCGACGTGAGCTCGAGCACCGAGTGGGTGCCGATGGTCGGATTGGCGAACACGCCCATGAACGGCGCGGTCAGCGGGTCAGTGACCCCGTAGATCACGGAGGTGAACGTGCTCTGGGCGTTCGCGCCAAACAGCTTGAGCAGGAACCTGATCGCGATCAGCGCCTCGATCACCCCGAACACGAAGTAGATCAGCCTCGCGAGCCGGACGATGGCGACCTGCGTGGGTGCCAGCGGCACCTGCTCGGCGAAGCGGTCGTGCTCCGCGTCCTCGTGCCGGTCGTCCGGCGCCTCGTCGGCTCTGCGCCTGCTGCGCCCGACCACCTCCGTCCTCTGGTCCAGCGGATCGGGATACCGGTCCGGGTCGTCCCTCACTTGCAAATCTCCAGTGTTTGATGTCCCTACTCGGACGTTAGCAGCGGGCCCGCGCGATGTCAAGCTCGGCCCCTATCCATTATACTTTGGTGGAGAGCCATTGACCTTCTTCCGAACGACCAATCGCACTGGGAACCCACTGTCCATCCTGTCCCGCGCGCTCGCGTGCCTGGCGGTGCTGATCGTCCTGCTCGCCGCGCCCCGGGCGCTGGCCGTCTCGAGCGGGGTCATCCGTGGGCAGGTCATTAATGGGACGAATGGCACGCCGGTGGCTCATGCTACGGTCGAGCTGTACGCCGCCCACGGCCAGAGCAACCAGCCCACGCGCACGATGCGCACCGACGGGCGGGGGCGATTCCGGTTCGCGGGCCTGCCCGTCGGCGGGGACTACGTGTACGTCGTGAGCGTGCGGCACGCCGGGGTGGAGTACCACACAGACCGGCTGCAGCTCACCCGCGAGCGTCCGGCCGCGAGCGCCCCGCTCGAGGTGTACGAGTCATCGCCCGACGACTCGGCGATCCGGGTGAGCTCGGGCTCGATGGCGATAATCTCGACGGACAAGTCGAAGCAGACGATGCTCGTGCTCGAGACGTTCACGTTCGACAACCCGACGAAGCGCACTTTTCTGCCCTCCACGCACGGGGCGCACGGCCCGATGGGCCTGCTGCGCTTCTCGCTCCCGCCCGACTCGGAGAGCCTGAGCCCCATCGGCGACCTGGCCGGGTACCAGATCATCCAGACGGACCTGGGCTTCGCGACGAACATGCCGCTGGAGCCGGGGCGGACGCAGGTGGCATTCACGTACACAGTGCCGTACACGAGCGGGGAGCTGTCGTTCGGCCTCACGATGCCCTACCCGACGGAGAGGTTCAGCCTGCTCTCGCCGTCGAGCGGCCCGCGAGTCTCGAGCCCCGACCTCGCGAGCACCTCATCAGCGGACGTGGGCGGCACGACCTACCAGGTGCTCCGGGCCCGGGACCTGAGAGCGGGATCGCGCGTCGGCGTGACCGTCTCCGGGCTGCCGGTGAACGTCTGGTTCTTTCGGACCGACAACCCGTGGCTCTGGGCGGGCTCCGGGGCGCTCCTGGTGGCGCTGCTCGCAGTGGCGCTGTGGCTCGCCAGCCGCTACTTCGGGCGGGGAACGGGCACGGAAGAGGCAGCGAGGGCGCTCGAGCGCGCGAGGCTCGTCCGCGCGATCGCCTCGCTTGATGAGCGATTCGAGGCGGGCGAGCTGGACGAGCGCTCGTATCGCCGCGAGCGCGAGCTGTACAAGCAGCGACTGATCGCGCTAGCGACCACCGGGCCGGGCGAACCGGTCCCTACTCCCCGACCGTCTCCTTGAATCGGGTGATCGCGGCGATGTGGTCGTCCACGGACCTCAGCCCCGCACCCATCGTGTTCACCCCGACGTGTGTGGCGCCCAGCTGCTGCCAGCCCTCGTACTGGCGAGCCCACTCGTCCGGGGTGGCGCCAGCGATGGTGATCCTCGCCTCGATCCCGACGGAGTCGGGGTCGCGTCCGGCCTCCTCAGCGTAGCGGCGCAGGCGGCTCACGGCGTCGCGTGCCGTGTCGTCCGGCCTCATCTGAGGGAACCAGCCGTCGGCCATCCGCGCCACCCGGCGCAGGAGGACGTCGGCTGTCCCGCCCATCCACACGGGGATCGGGCGCTGGACGGGCAGGGGATTGATCCCTGCCTCGCTGATCGTGTGCCACCTGCCCTCGAACGTGATGACCTCCCCGCACCACAGCTTGCGCAGGACCTCGACCTGCTCCTCGATGCGCCTGCCGCGGTTGTGGAAGTCCTCGTTCAGCGCCTCGTACTCGACGTAGTTCCAGCCGACGCCCACGCCGAGCCTGAGCCTGCCTCCCGTGAGCACGTCCACCTCCGCTGCCTGCTTCGCGACGAGCGCGGTCTGCCTCTGGGGGAGGACGAGCACCCCCGTCACCAGCTCCATCTCGGGCACGACGGCCGCGAGGTATCCGAAGAGCACGAACGGCTCGTGGAACATCTCCCTGTGGGTGTACCCCCGCCACCCGGGCCTGTTCGTGGGGTCCGCCCCGAGCACGTGGTCGTAGACGAGGATGTGGGCATAGCCCAGGTCCTCTGCCGCCTGAGCGTAGGCGCGTATCGCCCCGGCGTCCGCTCCTATCTCCGTCTGTGGGAACACTACCCCGATCCGCATCTGTGCCTCCTGTCCGTGTTGCACTACCATGGTAATCGGATTTGTGGGAGGAAACTGATAATGAAGCGCGTGCTGGTGGCCAGCCCCGCGGGCCCGCGCCTGTACGAGCTGACCGACGAGGAGTACGAGCGGTTCGAGTACCTGCTCTCGCTCGAGCGGCCGGCGGACAGGCGGGAGTGGGCGGAGCGGTTCCTCGGGGAGCGCGAGCCCCTGAGGACGTTCCCTCCCGGAGCCCTGGGCCGCGACCTCGGAGACCTCGAGGTGGACCTGGCGATCGGCGGCAACTACTTCACCCCCAAATGGGGCAGGCGCCGCGAGGGCCGTGCCCCTCCCGGCGAGGCTCGCTGAGACTCCGCCGCGACTTCGCGCAGCACCACGGCGGCCACGCGGGACTCAGCGGGCCGGCACCGGCGAGGGAGCGCCCACGAGGACCTCGGAGAAGATCTCGAGCGCGCGGTCGTACTGCTCCGAGCTGATGCCGTGGTGGGCGACGATCCGGAGCCTCCGGCCTCCGAAGCTGCTGATCCTGAGACCCCTCGCGGCGAGCGCCTTCAGGAGCTCCTCGGGCTGCCAGCGCTCGTCCACAAGCTCGAACGCCACGATGTTCGTCTGCACCGTATCGAGGTCGAGCCGAATGCCGGGCAGTTGCGCGAGCCTCTCGGCGAGGCGTCGCGCCTCGCGGTGATCCTCCGGCAGGCGCTCGACCATCCGCTCGAGCGCGACGATGCCGGCGGCCGCGATCACCCCGGCCTGCCGCATCGCGCCGCCGAGCATCTTGCGTGCCTTCCGGGCCCGCTGGATGAAATCTGCCGGGCCCGCGAGCAGGCTCCCGACCGGTGCGGAGAGCCCCTTCGAGAGGCAGAACTGCACGCTGTCCACGCTCTCGGTGAGCTCTGGGACGCTCAACCCCAGGTACGCGGCCGCGTTGAAGATCCTCGCGCCGTCCAGGTGCACGGGAACCCCACGCTCGTGCGCCACGTCCGCCACGGCCCGGATCTGAATGGGAGTGATGACGGTGCCGCCGCGGCGGTTGTGCGTGTTCTCGAGGCACACCAGGCCCGTAGGGGGCACGCCGTTCCGCTCCGGCCTGATCGCCCGACGCACGTCGTCGGGGTCCAGCTCGCCGAAGCGGCCGTTCGGGATGATGTGGTACGGCAGGCCGCCGAGCGCCGCGCCCGCTCCGCTCTCGTAGTGGAACAGGTGGCTCTCGTCGCCCATTATCACCTCCGCCCCGCGCTGGCAGTGAGTGAGCAGGGCCGAGAGGTTGCCCATCACGCCGCTCGGCACGTACATCGCGGCCTCCTTGCCCACCATCCGCGCCGCCAGCGCCTCGAGGCGGTTCACGGTCGGGTCCTCGCCGCTCTGGTCGTCTCCCACCTCGGCGCTCGCCATCGCCCGGCGCATCTCGGGCGTGGGGTGGGTGACGGTGTCGCTCCGAAGGTCGATGATCTCCATATGGGTGAGCGCCTCCCTGTGGCTACGCGCGATTCTACTCCAAGCCGGCGCTATCCGGCAAACGGTCAGCCGCGTCCGATGAGCTTCCGGGCGAGGAGCGCGACGCCCGCAATCCCCGCGACCACTCCGGCTCCCACCGCAGCCGTGCGCGCCACCGGCGACCCCTCCTCCTCCGGCCCACCGGGTGCAGCTTCGGCGATCGTTGCGTCCTGCAGCTGGGCCTGAGCGGGCGGGCGAGGGGGTGACTGCACCGGCGGGGCGTCGGCGTCGAG
>CADDYR010000202.1 GCA_902810765.1 Chloroflexota bacterium | reverse complement strand
AGTCCACGATCACGTCCTCCGGCCCGGCGACCATCGCCGACTCCCACCCCCAGTCGGTGCGCGTCGGCTCGAGCAGCACCTCCGCTCCGCGGCCGCGGGCCCGCTCGAGCGCCTGGCGCACGTCCTCCACTCGGAAGTGCAGGATCGTGCCGGATGCTGGCTTCGTGGGCACCATCGCGTCGGGGCTGAGCATTATCGTGACCTCGCCCGCCCCGAGCTCGGCGAAGCGCTCCTCGCAGATCCTGAGCTCAAGACCCACGGCGTCGCGGAAGAACTCCGCGGCTGCCGGTACGTCGCGCACGATGATGTCTATGTTGTCGAGCTGCACCAACCCTCTCTCCTCTCCGATGGTCGTGAGAGCAGGGTACCGATCCATAGGTTCGCTTTCAACTCGCTACCCGCCGATTTGGTGGTATGATTCGTGGTGCTGGAGCGGTGCCGATGGGGATGGAAGGGTCGCGTGACGCGCGCATGGAGCCGATGGAGCCGCACGAGGACGAGGGGTTCGAGGCGCTGGCGGCCGAGCTGAAGCTGGCTCACAGGGACTCGTCCGCGTTCCTCGACCTGCTCGCCGAGCGGTTCGAGCGCGCGCTGACCGCGTGCGTGAGTGTGCGGAGGCGTTGGGGCGTCCTCGGCGGCCGGGTTGTCGAGCTCCGGCTCCAGGTGGGGGATTTCCTGTACAGGTTCGAGGCGCCGAACCCGCCGTTCTACACCGTCACACGCCAGCGCGTGGTCAACGGCATCGCGGTGGGCACGGCCGAGAGGCTCGGTGGTGACGTCTGGCCCGAGAGGCTGTGCGCGGACCTCTCGGAGCTCGCGCGCCGCGAGCGGCTGTCGGCGCGGGCGCTGGAGCGTATGCTGCTCGGAGGTTAGGACTTGGATCTGTCGCTTCCCGAGGCTGCGGACACGAGGCTTCGCGAGGACCTGTTCACGAGCGACCTCTCGGTCGACGAGCTGGTGTGCCTAGAGGAGCTCCCGGTGGACCCGCTGGGCCTCGTGCTCGGCAGCTCGATCTACCACGTGGGCTGGCAGCTCGCAGGGCCGAGGCAGAGCCGGGAGCTGGACGTGCTGAGCCGCGCGATGTACGACGCGCGAGCGCTGGCGATCGGGCGGATGGAGGCTGAGGCGAAGGCTCTCGGAGCGGACGGCATCGTGGGGGTGCACTTCACGATCAACCGCTACAAGTGGGGGCCGGAGCTGCTGGAGTTCCTCGTCGTGGGCACGGGCGTGCGGGCGCGCGATCCCTCGATCGGGCTGAAGCCCTCGCACGGTCGGCCTTTCTCCTCGGACCTCTCCGGACAGGACCTGTGGAAGCTCGTGCGAAGCGGCTATCGTCCCGTCCACCTCGTGATGGGCAACTGCGTGTACCACGTCGGCTGGCGGTCACCGTTTCAGTGGCTCAGGTCCGTGGGCCGGAACGTCGAGATGACCAACTACACTCAGGCCACGTACGAGGCCAGGGAGCTCGCGATGAGCAGGATGGAGGTCGAGGCGCGGGACGCGGGAGGCGAGGGCATCGTGGAGGTGAAGCTCGAGGAGCGGAACTGGGGCTGGGCGAGCCACGTCGTCGAGTTCTTCGCGCTCGGCACGGCCGTCGTCAGGACCGATCCCGACGCCAAACCCCCCGAGCCGCAGCTGGTGCTCTCGCTCGACGGCTGATGGAGTGGAGCGTATGACCGGTGCGGAGCTTCCGAGGGCAGCCACCGAGAGGCTCGAACAGAGGACCTTCACGAGCGACCTGTCCGTGGACGAGCTCGTGTGCCTGCAGGGGATCGGGATCAAGCCGCTCGGGCTAGTGCTCGGCGTCGCGGTGTGGCGGGTGCAGAGCCGGAGGGAGAACCCAAGCGTCATCTTCATGAACCAGGCGATGAGCAGCCTGCGCAGGCTCGCGACCGAGCGCTTGGAGGCGGAGGCTGGCAAGCTCGGCGCGGACGGTGTGGTGGGCGTGGACCTGGACCTCCGGCGGGACAAGCCGCGGCCGGGGCTCATGGAGCTGGTGCTGACCGGGACCGCCGTCATCACGGAGGGCGCGGCGTCGCCCCTCCGCCTGCCCGGAGGGAGGCTGTTCACCGCGATGCTCTCGGCCCAGGACGTGTGGAAGCTGTACCGTATCGGGTACGCCCCGGTCAGGATGTGCGTCGGCTACGCCGCGAGCTTCGTGCTGCTGATGCGCGGGCAGACGCGCACGTTCGGACCTCCCGGCAACTACGAGATGACGAACTATACGAAGACGCTGGGCAAGGTCCGCTCGCTCGCGCTCGACCAGATGGAGTCCGAGGCCCGGGGCGCGGGCGCGGACGGCATCGTCGGCGTGAGGCTGGATCTCTCGGCGATGGGCGAGGCCAGCAGATTCGTCGAGTGCTTCGCGACGGGCACCTCCGTAGTCCGAACCCGTGGGCGACACCAGCCGCCCACGCCGAGGACCGCGCTCTACCTCTCGGGGTGATGGGCACGGCGGCCGTGGAACTGGGAGGCGCGAGTCGTCTACAATCGGGCACGACGGAGTGATCGGAGGGAGGAACCGGAATGATACCCAAGCTGAGCTTCGGACGCACGGGGCACCTGAGCACGCGAGTGATATTCGGTGCCGCCGCGCTGAGCAGCGTCACCCAGGACGAGGCCGACCGCACGCTCGAGCTGCTCCTCGAGTACGGGGTGAACCACATAGACACTGCCGCGAGCTACGGGGACGCCGAGCTGCGCATAGGGCCGTGGATGAGGGAGCACAAGGGCGACTTCTTCCTGGCGACCAAGACCGGGGAGCGCACCTACGAGGCCGCCTACGATCAGATCAGGAGGTCGCTCGAGCGGCTGAGAGTGGATCGGGTGGACCTCATCCAGCTGCACAACCTCGTGGAGCCGGACGAGTGGGAGACCGCGATGGGACCAGGAGGCGCGCTCGAGGCCGCGGTGAGGGCCAGGGACGAGGGGCTGGTCAGGTTCATCGGAGTGACGGGCCACGGCACGCAGGTGGCGGCGATGCACAGGAGGTCGCTCGAGCGCTTCGACTTCGACTCGGTGCTCCTGCCCTACAACTTCCCGATGATGCAGAACCCTCAGTACGCCCAGGACTTCGAGTCCCTGTTCGACCTCTGTCGGGAGCGCAACGTCGCGGTGCAGACGATCAAGGCGATCACTCGGGGACCCTGGGGAGATCGGCACCACACCGCCGCCACCTGGTACGAGCCGCTGACGGACCAGAGGGACATAGACCTCGCGGTGCACTGGGTGCTCGGCAGGGAGGGAGTGTTCCTCAACACGGTGGGCGACATCTACGTCCTGCCGAAGGTGCTCGACGCCGCCAGCCGCTACGAGAGCAGGCCGAGCGACGAGCAGATGAGGGAGCTCGTGGCGCGCACCCACCTCGAGCCGCTCTTCGCGTGAGGCTCCGGACAAGCGAGCGGCCGGGAGCTGAAGAGCGGCTCCCGGCCGCTGGGCTCGCCCGGCGTCGGCGCGCCGCACCGTATTCAGTTACCGGTGCCAATCCCGCCAGTCGGGTTGGGCGAGGTCGGTGTGACCGTTCGAGCCCCGAGTCCGGGGGGCACTAACGCGATCCACGAGTGGCTTACTCGCCAGCAGAAGCAACACGACCACCATTAGGGGAGGGATCGGCGGCACCTGCGTCTCCGGAGACAGGTCGCGGAGGCCGCCCGCTCGCGATGGCGGGATGATTGGTGCGTCGTGGCGCTCCAGGAGCCGAGGCGCGATCACCCGAGGCTCCATCATCGGTATCGAGGCCGCGCTCGTCCGAGGTAGGGCTCCGCTCAGCGCGAGCGCGCACGCCACAGCGAGAGCGGCGATCAGCAACACCGGGTGCCTCATCCTGCGATCTCCTTCGGGTCCGTACGAGAGAGTATGTCATGGCGGCACGGCGCGGCTCCACGAACGACTCACACGAACACCCACACGATACCCCACGTGTGTGGTCATCCGACCGCGTCCGCTCTGGACCCCGTGCTCGGCGCGAGGGGGAGCTACTGTATTGCGGCCTCCGCTGTGTAGTAAACTAGGGCTCGACAAGGTGCACACGTGACGGACACTGCATCGGCCTCAGGCCAATCCACGCGTCAGGAGGGAGAATGAGATACCTGCACGTCTCCGGATCGGAGGCGCCCGTAGTGGGCACGGTCGCCGTGCCACCATCCAAGTACCACGCGCACCGCGCCCTTCTCATGGCGTCGCTCGCCCCGGGCACCTCGACGATCATCGGCAGGAACGACGCCAGGCACGTCGAGCACACTATCCGAGCCCTCCGCGCGCTGGGCACTCACGTCGAGCTGAGATCCGACGGCTACATCGTCACCGGCGGACCCTACGTGCCCCGCAGGCCCGAGATCCCGCTGGGGAGTTGCGGCACCCTGGCGTACTTCATAGTCGGGCTCGGCTGCCTCTCCGAGCGCGGGCCGGTCACGTTCCACGCCGAGAAGCAGCTTAGGGACAGGCCGATCAAGGAGCTCCTCGACGGCCTGCGCGAGCTCGGCGTCCGACTCGAGGCGCGGGACGACCGCCTTCCCGTCACCGTCCACCCCGGCCGGCCGAGGGGCGGTCACGTGAGGATCAGCGGCGTGCTCTCCCAGTGGATATCCGGTCTCATCATAGCGGCATCTATCGCCGAGGGGGAGTCGCTGATCGAGGCTGTGGGCGAGCTGAACGAGCGCCACTACATCGCCCTGACCGTCCGCATGCTGCGCAAGTTCGGAGTGCATGTCAGCGTCTCGAACGACTGGCGCGTCTTCCGGGTGAGGGGGGGCCAGCCCTATCATCCCGTCCAAGACCTCGTGCTCTCCTCGGACGTCTCCTCGATGGCCTACCCTCTCGTCGCCGCCTGTATCCACCCCGCGGACGTGCTGTTCACCGCGACCTCGAGCTGCGACGACCACCCCGAGCGCGCCGTCTTCGACGCGCTGAGCGACATGGGTGCTCCGCTGGACTTCGCCGACCACCGCCGCGAGCTCCGTGTCCAGCACGGCGGAGTGCGGCTGCACGGCACGACGATCGACTGCACGGACCTGCCCGACGCCCTGCCCGTGCTCTGCGTGGCCGCGGCGCTCGCCGAGGGCAGGACGGTGCTCGAGAACGTGTCCCACGCAAGGCGCAAGGAGTCCGACCGCGTGCGGGCCTCGATGCAGCTCACGAGGATGGGTGCGCGGATGAGGGCGACCGAGGACCGGATCGAGGTCGAGGGTGTAACGTCGCTCAGAGGCGCCGAGCTCTCGACGTTCAACGACCACCGGGTGCTCATGTCGCTGGCGGTCGCGGGCACGGCGGCGAACGGCGTCACCAGGCTGCCCTTCGCGAACGCGTACCGCATCTCATACCCCGGCTTCCTCGACGACATGCGCGCGCTCGGGTTGGACGTCAGGGTCGCGGAGATGGAGCTCGCGCTCGGAGGGGTGCATGCCTGACCCGGCCTCGCTCGCGCCCGTCTATCCTCACCTGTACGACCGTCCCTGGCCCGGCAGGCTCATCACCAACTACCTGCAGGAGCACGCGGAGAGGGCGCCGGGGAAGGTCGCCGTCGTGGACGAGAGCCGGGGGCGACAGGTCGCGCTCACTTTCTCGGAGCTCGAGCGCCTGGTGGACCGCGTCGCGGCCGGGCTGCTCGGGCTGGGGGTCTCGCAGAACGAGGTGGTGTGCTTCCAGCTCCCGAACTATTGGGAGTTCGTCGCGCTGCAGCTTGCGCTCGTCAGGATCGGCGCGATCAGCTGCCCCCTGATGCCGATCTTCCGCGAGCGCGAGATGTCCCTCATGCTCCGTCAGACGGACTGCCGGGTGCTGGTCGTGGCGGACAGGTACCGCAGCTTCGAGTACCTACCGATGGTCGAGGCCCTCCGGGCGGAGCTGCCGAAGCTCGAGCACGTCGTCGTGCTGGGAGAGAGTGCGCCGGAGTGGGCGCTGCCGTTCGGCTCGCTGCTCGAGACCGAGCCCGATCCGACGCGGCTCGAGGCGGCCCGCCCCTCTCCGAGCGACCCGACGCAGCTGCTGTACACCTCCGGCACCTCGGGCGAGCCGAAGGGCGTGGTGCACATCCACGACACACTCGTGCTCGCCTGTCAACTTCACATAAAACACTTCGGCCTAACGCCCGAGGACACCGTATACGTGCCGTCGCCCTGTGCCCATCAGACGGGCTTCCTGTACGGCATGTGGCTCGCGCTCGTGCTCGGCGCCACGGCGGTGTACCAGGACGTGTGGGGCCCCTCGAGGGCGCTCGACCTGATCGAGCGCTGGGACGCCCGGTTCGTCCAGGCCGCCACCCCCTTCCTGTTCGACCTGGTAGAGGCCGTCAAGGCGACCGGAAGGGGAGGGGGGCACCTGCGCATCTTCGTCGCGACCGGGGCGACGGTACCCCGGCCGCTGGCCTATCAGGCGCGCGACGTGCTCGGCACGAGCGTGTGCGGGGCCTGGGGCACGACCGAGGGATGCCTCGTGACGGCCGGAACCCCGAACGATCCTCCCGAGAAGACCTGGCAGACCGACGGGCGCCTCCTGCCTGGAATGTGCATGAGGGTCGTGGACGACGAGGGGAGGGAGCTCCCCCCGGGCTCGGAGGGACGCTTTCAGGTGCTCACCCCCTGCCTCTTCACGACCTACCTGCACCATCCCGACTGGTACCGGCAGGCGGTGTCGCCGGACGGCTGGTTCGACGCGGGCGACCTCGCGGTGATAGACGCCGACGGGTACATGCGCATCACGGGCCGGGTGAAGGACGTGATCAACCGGGGCGGGGAGAAGGTGCCGGTGGCGGAGGTGGAGCAGCTGCTGTACGAGCACCCCGCCGTGTCCGAGGTCGCGGTCGTGGCGATGCCGGATCCCAGACTCGGCGAGCGTGCGTGCGCCTTCGTCGTCACCCGCGACGGCGGGGTGCTCACCCTCGCCGACGTGCAGCGCCACCTAGGCTCGAGGGGGATGGCGAAGCAGTACTGGCCGGAGCGCGTGGAGGTCGTGCCCGAGCTGCCGAAGACCGCGAGCGGGAAGATACAGAAGTACGTGTTGCGAGAGAGGGCGAGCAGGTTTTGATGAACGAAGTGGAGTTCCGGCGGCTGAAGGACGAGGTCGCCGAGTTCGTGGCCGGGCCCGCCGAGGAGCTGGCCGAGGAGATCGAGCGCGAGCGCAGGGTGCCCGAGCGGGCGTGGGACGAGCTCAGGAGCCGCGACTACCTGCGCCTCGCCGCCCCCGAGGAGCTGGGAGGGCTCGGCATACCCTTCTCCCGCTACCTGGAGCTGATGGAGCTCTTCGCCCGGATGCACGGCTCGCTCCGGATGATCGTGCACGTCGTGAACGGGATCTGGCGCGCGGTGGACCAGCGCGCCACGCCCGAGCAGCGCGAGCGGTTCGTGTGCCCGCTCGTGCGAGGTGACATAAGAGTGGCGTTCACGCTGACCGAGCCGAACGCGGGCACGGGTGCGGACATAAAGTGCAGCGTGCGTCGGGAGGGCGACACCTATCTCCTGAGCGGCGAGAAGCACCTCATCACCTTCGGGATCATAGCCGACTACCTGCTGCTATTCGCCCGTCTGGAGGGCACGAGGGGGGCGGACGGCACCGTCGCGCTGATGGTGCCGCGGGACGCGCCGGGGCTCGAGGCGATCGAGATGCCCGAGTCAATGGGCGTGCGGGGCAC
>CADDYR010000201.1 GCA_902810765.1 Chloroflexota bacterium | reverse complement strand
GGCTGATGCTGAGGGTGGGCGTGCTCGCGTCCGGAAGGGGGAGCAACCTCGAGGCGCTGCTGAGGTGGCAGGAGGCCGGCATCCTGCACGCGGAGGTCGCCGTCGTGATCTGCAACCACCGCGGGGCCGCCGCGCTCGAGGTTGCACGGTCGCGCGGAGTCGAGACGTGCGTGATCTCGTATCCCCGCACAGATCCCGTGGAGAGGGAGAGGGCACAGGCGCTCGTGCTCGAAGCGCTCGAGGCGCGGCGGGTCGGGCTCGTCGTGCTCGCGGGATACGACCGCGTGCTCGTTCCGGGCTTCCTGCGACACTGGGCGGGGCGGATCATCAACGTCCACCCTTCCCTGCTCCCCGCGTTCGCGGGCAGCCTCCACGCTCAGCGGGAGGCCATCGAGTACGGCGTGAGGATCTCGGGCTGCACGGTCCACTTCGTCACCGAGGAAGTGGACTGCGGGCCGGTGATCTCGCAGGCCGCCGTGCCCGTGCTCGAGGACGACGACGAGGCGACGCTCTCCGCCCGCATCCTCGAGCAGGAGCACAGCCTGCTGCCGGAGGCTGTGCGGGCGATCGCGGACGGACGAGTGAGGCTGAACGGCAGGCGCGTGATGGTGAGGGTAGAGTAGGTGAAGGCGATACTCAGCGTCTACGACAAGACGGGCATCCAGGACCTGGCCCGCGGGCTCGTCGCGCTCGGCGCGGAGGTGTACTCCACCGGCGGCACGCTCGCCGCGCTCGAGCGCGCGGGCCTGCCGGCGCGATCCATATCCGAGCTGACGGGCTTTCCGGAGATACTCGAGGGCAGGGTGAAGACGCTCCACCCGATGGTCCACGGCGGCATCCTCGCACGGAGGGACAGGCCGAAGGACCTGGAGGAGATCGCCCGGCACGGCATCGAGACCATTGACTTGGTCGCGGTGAACCTGTACCCGTTTGCCGAGGCGGTGCGCCGTCCGGGCGCCGACCTCGACACGGCGCTGGAGAACATAGACGTAGGCGGCCCGACGATGATCCGCGCGGCAGCGAAGAACTTCCCCGACGTGCTCGTGCTGACCGACCCCGCGGACTACGAGCCGGTGCTCGCCGAGCTCGGGGCGGGGGAGGTGAGCCTGGAGACGCGGAGGCGGCTCGCGGCGAGGGCCTTCGCTCACGTCTCGGCGTACGACTCCCTCGTTGCCACCTACCTGTACGGTCCCGACGCGCTCTTCCCGGACATTCTGACCATACCGCTCGAGAAGGTGCAGGACCTCCGATACGGCGAGAACCCGCACCAGCGGGCCGCGCTCTACCGGCAGGTCACGACCGGCGCCCCCGGGCTCGTGGACCGTATCCAGCAGCTGGGCGGCAGGGAGCTCTCGTACAACAACGTGGTCGAGGCGAGCCTGGCGGTGAGCACCGTGTTCGACTTCCTGACGCCCACCGTCGCCGTGCTCAAGCACGGCAACCCGTGTGGCCTGGCCACCCGCCCGAACGTCGTGGAGGCGTACGAGCTCGCGCTCAGCGGCGACCCGATATCCGCGTTCGGTGGGGTCGTGGGGGTCAACCGCGAGGTCGGCTCCGAGCTCGCGGAGGCGATCTCGATGACGCACTACGATCTGATCGTCGCGCCGGCCTTCACCGCGGAGGCGCGAGAGGTCCTGACGAGGAAGAAGAACCTGAGGCTGCTCGAGGTGGGCGAGGTGCGGCCCGCGTGGGAGCTGGGAGCCAGGCCCGAGACGATGCAGTACAGGAGGGTGAGCGGCGGCTTCCTCGCGCAGACGCCCGACGCGCTCGCGCCCGACGAGGTGAGCACCACGGTCGTGACGAGGCGCCGCCCGACCCTCGAGGAGACGACCGATCTGCTCTTCGCCTGGCGGGCGGTGAAGCACGTGAGCTCGAACGCGATCGTCCTCGTCAAGCACCAGACGCTCGTGGGCATGGGCGCGGGGCAGCCTTCCCGCGTGGATTCTGTTAGGATAGCGGCAGACAAGGCCGGCGTCCGCGCCGAGGGCAGCGTCCTGGCGAGCGACGCCCTGTTCCCGTTCCCGGACGGCGTCGAGGTGGCGGCGAAGGCCGGCGCAACCGCCGTGATCCAGCCCGGAGGGTCCGTGCGCGACGCGCAGGTGATAGCGGTGGCGGACGAGCTCGGCCTGGCGATGGTGTTCACCGGACGGCGACACTTCCGGCACTAGCATAGGAGACTTCGATGGATACCGTGGAGTTGTTGCGACGGTCGCATCTGTTCGGCTCGCTCGACGACGAAGCGCTCGGCGAGCTGGCGAGTATCGGCGTCATAGTCGAGTTCAAGCGGGGGAAGGTACTCCTGGAGCAGGAGGGCCCGGCGGACTACCTGTACGTGCTCGGCGAGGGCTCGGTCGGCATCCGCACGTTCCTCAGGGAGCACGGCGAGCTGCTGGTGGAGACCATCAGCCATGACGGCGACATCTTCGGCTGGTCGGCGCTCGTCGAGCCGTACGTGTACGCATTCACCGCGCGTGCCCAGGAGGACGGGTACGCTGTCGCATTCCCCCGGCAGGCGCTCATCAGCTTCCTCGAGGCGAGGCCCGAGGTCGGGTTGGCGGTGTACCGACGCCTCGTGAAGACGATCGCGCATCGCCTGCACGAGACCCGCACCTCCCTGATGACCGTCCTTGCGCAGGGCACCATCAGTCACGGCTAGCGCCGTGGCCTCCGCCCGCGTGCGACGCGCCACGCCCGAGGACGCGTCCGCGATAGCCCGCGTGCACGTGGACTCCTGGCGGACGACCTACCGCGGCATTGTTCCGGACGACGTCCTCGACGACCTGTCCTACGAGCGCTACGAGGAGCACTGGGATCGCCAGCTCCGCGACAGCACGGGCGAGCGGTGCGTGTTCGTGGGGCTGGACGAGCAGGGCTCGGTCGTCGGCTTCGCGTCCTCGGGGCCCGAGCGGTCGGGCGATCCGGCGTATACGGGCGAGCTGTACGCGATCTACGCCCTCGAGGCGCACCAGCGCGTTGGGCTGGGGAGGGAGCTGGTGCGCGCGACCGTTAGGGCTCTCCTGGAGGGAGGACATCGCTCGATGCTCGTGTGGGTGCTCGAGCGCAACCCGGCGCGCGGATTCTACGAGGCGCTCGGCGGCAGGTACCTGCTGCGCTCGCAGCCCATCGAGATAGGCGGCGCACGGCTCGTGGAGGTCGCCTACGGCTGGGACGACCTCTCCGCCTTCACAGGGTAGCCTCCGGCGCTCCGCCTGTGCACTCTGCCGAAGGGCATCGCTTCGCCTCCGCCGGGTGGGCGCGGAGCGATCGTGGCGGGCGCACGGCGAGACCCTACAGGGCGTGGAGGGTGGCGACCGTCTCGACGTGGTAGGTCTGGGGGAACATGTCCACGGGCTGGACCTCGACGAGCACGTACGAGCCCGCGGAGCACAGGTACTTCAGATCGCGCGCGAGCGTGCCCGGTTCGCAGCTCACGTACACGACCTTCTCCGGGGCGAGGGCGAGGATGGCATCCAGCGCGGGACGCTCGCAGCCGGTGCGCGGGGGGTCGAGCAGCACGCGGCTTACGTCGGTGCCGGCGAGCTTCGGGAGCTCCTGCTCGGCCGCGCCCTCGATGATCTTCACGCCGAGGCCCTCCAGGTTCGCCCGGGCGTCCTCGACCGCGGGCCCGGCGAGCTCGATCCCGATGGTGTGCCGGGCCTCCTCCGCGATGAAGCGCGTGAAAGTGCCCACCCCGCAGTACGCGTCGAGCGCGGTCTGTCCGTCGAGCGGGCGCAGCCTCTCGACCGCGAGCCGGACGAGCGTCTCGGCCTGCTCGGCGTTCACCTGAAAGAACGAGGTCGCCGAGACTCGGAACCGGCGCCCGAGGAGCTCGATCTCGAGCTCCGGCTGGCCCGTGGGCACGGGCGCCTCGAGGGGCGGCCACACCAGCGGCTCCTCGCCGGGACGGCCGCTGTGCCGCACCCGCACCTGCTCGCCGGGTGTGGCGTGCCCCTGCAGGTCGGGCAGGCGGCGGCTGATCTCCGGGGCCATGATCGCGCAGGAGTCCACACGCAGGAAGCGGTTGTCGCGCCAATCGGTGAAGCCGAGCTCTCCACGCCTGTTTGTCAGGTAGCGGGCGCTGTTGCGGTAGCCGTACTGTCTGGGCGAGGGGATCGTCGGCAGCACCTCGACGCCGCGGAACCCGCCGATCCGCTCGATCAGATCCGCGACTACCTGTCGCTTCGACTCGAGCTGGCGCTCGTACGACATGTGCTGCAGCTGGCAACCCCCGCACGTACCGAAGTAGCGGCAGGCGGGCCGGACGCGGTCGGGGGAGGGTTCGATGATCCGGACGATCTCGGCCTCCGCGTAGCGCCTGTGCTCGCGGTACACCTCTACCTCGACGGTCTCGTCTGGGATGCCGAACGGGATGAAGAGCACGCGCCCGTCCTGCCGGGCCACGGTGCGCCCGCGATGCGCGACCGACTGTATTCGCACTCTGGCGGGGTCCTGCTCGGGGGGAAGCTCCTTGGGGACGCTCATTCCACCTGAGGATATCCGGCGCGCGCCGTAGCTGTCAAGCCGCCCACGGCCTGTACAGGATGAGCAGCACGGCCAGGCCCCACAGCAGGATTGTGACGAGCAGGTGTCTGTCCTTGAGGAACAGCGTCTCGGGGCTGCCGCCCTCGTTGCGCTGGTAGATCAGGTACAGGTAGCGGAACAGCGCGTACAGCACGATCGGGATCGTGAGCATCATCGAGCGGTCGTGCGGCAGGTTCGTCGCGGAGAACGTGTACAGGGAGTACGCGATGATCGTCGCGGCCGTCACGATGCCGATCATCTGGTCCACGAAGAGCGTCGAGTACTCGTCCAGGATCCTGCGGTGGTGGCCTGCTCCCTCCCCGAGGAGCACGATCTCGTGCCTGCGCTTGGCGAGCGCGAGGAACAGCGAGCCGAGCACCGTGCACACGAGCAGCCAGGAGGAGAGCGTCACCGAGATCGCGGCCGGTCCCGCCATCGCCCGAAGCACGAAGCCTGCGGCGATCGAGAACACGTCGAGCAGGACGACGTGCTTGAGCTTGAAGCTGTAGATCATCACGACGCTGAAGTACGCCAGGACGACGACTCCGAAGGCGGGCGCGAGCAGGAACGCCGCCGGGATCGAGACGGCGAGCAGCAGGCCCATCACGGACTTCGCGAGCGCGGGATTCAGCGCGCCGCTGGCGAGCGGTCGGTTGCGCTTGACGGGGTGCCTCCGGTCGCGCTCGAGGTCCACCAAGTCGTTGATGATGTAGGTCGCCGAGGAGACTGCGCAGAAGATCAGGAATGCCGCCACGCTCAGCAGCAGCGGGGTGAGGTGGGACAGCTGATGGCTGAAGATGAGCCCGGCGAAGACGAGCGCGTTCTTCGTCCACTGCCGTGGCCGCAACTCCTTCGCGAGCGCTCGGGCCTCGGCCCGCGGTCGCTCCCACACGGTCACTCGGCTCTCGCCAGTCGCCATCCAACCCTCTTAGCGTTCTGATTCGTGCCGCGCGGCACGTAGAATTATACTCGGTTCGGGTGGAGCGGGCGGCATGGCCCGTTACGCCGTCGCCTCCGCGCGGACGGCCTCGTCGAGCCTGAGGCTCAGCAGCTTGCTCATCCCATCGGAGTCCATCGAGACGCCGTAGATTCGGCTCGCGCGCTCGATCGTGCCGCGGTTGTGGGTGATCACGATGAACTGCGTGTCGCGCGCCGCCTCCTCGAGCAGGTCGCAGAACCGCCCGACGTTGCTCTCGTCGAGCGCCGCATCCACCTCGTCGAGCACGCAGAACGGCGCGTCGCTGGCGCGGATCAGCGCGAAGAGCAGCGCACAGGAGGTGAGCGCGCGCTCCCCGCCCGAGAGGAGCGAGAGGCTGCCCAGCCGCTTGCCCGGCGGCTGGGCCTGGATGTCCACACCCACGGCGTCGTCCCGGGACACGAGCGCCAGCCTGGCTGTGCCGCCGTTGAACAGCCTTCGGAAATACTGCTCGAACAGCTCCGAGACGCGGCTGAAAGTCTCCTCGAAGCGCCTCTGCATCTGCTCCTCGAGCGCGTCCACGACCCCCTCGAGGTCTCGGCGCGCCGAGGTCATGTCTTCGAGCTGGCGTTGGGTGAACTCGGCCCGCGTCCGCAGCTCCTCGTACTCCTGCATCGCGAGCGCGTTGACGGGTCCCGTTCGCGCGATGCGGTCGCGCAGAACCCGCAGCCGGGCCTCGACGTCCTCGGGAGGGTCCGGGGCGGCGGCGAGGTCGGCGTCCCCGGTCTCGCGCCGTGCCCGCTCGAGGAGGGTCTCGTGTGCGTCCTCAGCTCGCTGCAGGGCGAGGGCACGGGCGAGCCTCTCCTCCTCAGCGTGGGTGAGCTCCGTGGCCGCGCGGCCGGACTCGGCGAGCAGCCGGTCGCGCTCCCGTCCGAGGCGGTCGTGCTCGGCACGGAGCGGCTCGAGCCGCTCGGAGAGCGCGCGAGTGCTGGCAGCGGTGCAGTCCACGCGCTCCCTCGCGTCCCTCGCCTCGCGCTCGGCCAGCTCCACCTGGCGCCTCGCCCGCTCGAGCGCATCGGATTGGGAGCTTACCTCCCGCTCGGCGCGCTCGATCTGCTGATCAGCCCTCTTGCGCCTCGAGATCTCAGACCTGAGCCTCTCGCGCGACACCTCGACCGAGGTGCGCAGGGCGGACAGTCTGGTCTGAAGCTGCCCGGCCTCCCGCTCGGAGGTCCCGGCCCGCTCCTCGGCCCCGGCGAGCTGCCTTCTCAGCTCATCCGCCTCCTCCTCCCAGCCCACCGCCTCCGAGCGCGCGGCCTCGAGCCTCGTGCGCTGGCGGGCCAGCTGCTCCTTCAGACGCTCGACGGTCGCCATCACCCATTCGGCGCGCTGACCAGCTTGTTCCGCGGCGCGCAGGGCGGATTCGAGGTCCGCTCTGGCCTCCCGCTCGGCTCGCTCACCGTCGGAGAGCCGGGAGGCGGCCCGTCGCTCCTCCTCCCGAAGCTCCGACCTGCCCTGCTGTGCGAGCTCCAGCTCGGATGCCAGCGACACCTCGCGCCCCTCGAGCTGCCCGATCTCCTCCGGCAGCCCGCGCAGCTCCCGGTGCCGTGCGAGCACGCCGCTCTCGCGGCCCGCGGAGCCGCCCGTCAGCGCGCCCCCGGGACGCACGATCTCGCCCGCCAGCGTCACGATCGCGCTCGCCCCGCCTGTGTTCGATACTAGCGAGCGGGCGGCGCGCAGGTCCGCGACCACGAGCGTCCGGCCGAGAGCGTACCGCACGGCGGGCGCCACCTCCGGCTCGAAGCGCACCAGGTCTACCGCGAGCCCGACGATGCCCTCCCGGCGCGGCGGGCTGGGGCGAGCGGGCGGCCGCAGGGTATCGAGCGGCAGGAAGGTGACCCTCCCGGCACTCGCGCGCCTCAGGTGCTCGATCGCCCGCTCCGCGTCCCGCCACCGGCGCACGACCACGCTCTGGAGCGAGCCTCCGAGCGCCACCTCTACGGCGCGCTCGTACTCCGCGGGCACCTCGATCAGAGAGGCGAGCGTGCCGACGATCCCTCCGAGCGAGCCTTCCCGCGCGGCTCGCAGCACTGATTGCACCCCCCGGTTCAGCCCCGAGTCGCGGATCTCCTCGAGGAGGGAGAGCTTGGCGCGCTGTTCCCGGGCCGATGCCCGCACCTCCGCTAGCTGGGTGGAGA
>CADDYR010000200.1 GCA_902810765.1 Chloroflexota bacterium | reverse complement strand
CATCGGGGTACCTCCCAAGGTTGTAAGCACCCGTAGGATACCCCAATCGAGCCGCTGGATCACCTCCAGCGGCTCCCTTTGTCTAAACGCCAATCAGGATGACAGGCTCATCACCCGGATTCGGTATGAGAGCATCCGTGGGCACCGGATTCAGTATCATCACACGCCTCAAAGGCGAATGCTTCGTACTCGTGGCCGGTCCGTCGTAGCACAGCCACGGCAGTCAAGTGCTACGGGTGGGCGCGACCGGAGATCGCGGCGATGGCACCGGGCTGCGCACGCTCGACCGACAGAGTGTAGTGAGAGGGCTCGGTAGTCGTGGAGGCGGTGGGGCTCACGACCACCACGGGCGGCCTGCCTCCCCGGTACGCCCCGAAGCTGGCTATGGCCCGCCCGTCGGCGCCCACCGGCACGCTCACGTACGAGCCCGCGCCGTTCGGGTTGATCACGAGCAGACGGTAGCGCGCGGGCACCCAGTCGTTCGTGCGCACCCAGCCGTTCGAGACCCAGTCATCGTCCGTCTCCGAGTCGTCCGAGAAGCCGATCTCGGGTATCCTGACCCCGTCTATCGCCAGCCCCTGGGCGTTGTAGCCGTCGTCCGTGACGTACTCGAAGCGCAACAGCACCTTGCGGCCGGTGTACGGCGTGAGGTCGAACCTCTCGGCGATCCAGCCATCGCTCTCCCCCGTGTAGCCGTTGCCCAGGTTGTTGCCGTTCGGGTTGGAGCGAGTGGAGTGCCTGCCCGGCAGGGTGTGCCACGTCCGGCCGCCGTCCGTCGAGACCTCGACGTAGGCGTAGTCGAAGTCCTTCTCGATGTCGTACCACATGTCGACCTCAAGCGTGGCGTGGTGGACTCTGCTGAGGTCGAAGGCGCGGGTGAGGGTGGAGTCGAGCAGGTCGCCCCGGTTGCTGTACCACTCGAAGCGGCCGTCCCTTGGCGTGTTGTCCACGAGCCTGACACGGGACTCGCCACGGAAGACGAGCGTGAAGGGTCGGGAGCTGTTCAGCTCGTAGTAGTCCGCCCCCCACTGGTGGGCGGTGTCGGACGCCTCGGCGCCCGCGCCGAGCGGCGCCGTCTCGACGGGGGTCATCGGCTTCGCGAAGCCAAATTGGCTCTTGCCCGTCTGCGTGAGGTAGTTCGCCGCCAGCCAGTCGTCGTACACCTTGTCCAGAGAGAGCTTCGGGTCCCGCTCGCGCAGGGCCTGGGAGATCGCGTTCAGGCCGGTGCCTGGTGACTCGATCACGCTCTCCAGGAACCGCGGACCGAACCGGTGGGCGAGGTAGGACATCAGGCGGTAGGCTGCGCCGTAGTGGGCGAGCGCGGCGTCCGGATCCTCCGCCCAGGCGTCGAGCTGCGTGTCGGGATGGCTCGCGAACGCCTGCTCCGGACTGCCCACGGGGAAGCCGTTCAGCTCCATCGCGTACTCCGACATCCCCTCGTTGATCCACACGTCCTGGTTGGCGTGCTCGTGCCAGTGGATCATGTGCTGGAACTCGTGTGCTAGGGTCGAGTCGAAGTACGGATCCCCCGGCTGGGAATCCACGTAGATCATCTCGTGCTGATTGCTGAAGGGGTTGATGATCCTGGGATACTCGTCAGCGCTCGAGTAGTAGCCGCCCGCCCCGGGCGTGCGAGCCACGAGCACGACGATCCTCGGATCGCCGTCCACGCCCGGGCTCCACTCGCGCCCGAACGCCGCGCGATCCTTCGCGGCGATCTCATCGAACCGCCGGGCGGATGCCTCGAGGGCGCGTTGCGAGTAGTCGCGCCCGTCCTCGACGAACCAGTAGGCCGCATCGGATACGTAGCGCAGAGTGGCAGCGGTGCGGTAGTAGCGGCGCTCGTTCAGGTCGTTGATCCAGAACCTGACCGTGGTGCCGACCTTCCAGCCCTTCGTGCTGCCCACGACCTTCCGGATCGTGTCGGGGTTGATCCCGCGCATCCTGGGCACGAGCTGGTAGAGGTTCCGGGCGGGATGGGGAGCGGTCGCGAGCGCGCGCTCCGTCTGGAAGTCCTGCCGGTTGGGCGGCAGGTACTCGGGGGCATCTCCGGACCGGAGAGCGACGCCGGCCGTGAGGAGGCTTCCGAGGATCAGAAGAGCGGCGACGATCGGCCTGATTCCGCCTGCCCGCTCCAGCCGCATGCCGAACATAGCTCCTCGATGGCTAAACGCAAAAGCGGGGACGGTCCGAAGACCATCCCCTGTGGTCGGGGCGAGAGGATTTGAACCTCCGACCTCACGGACCCGAACCGTGCGCGCTATCCGGGCTGCGCCACGCCCCGACGTTCACAACATAGATTACCACACGCACCACGTTTTTTCCAGGCGCGCACGGTCACATATTTAGTAAGGTTGCGCTACCCGTGGGTGCGGCGCCTCCGGCGGTACGCGCGCGCCTTGTTGCGACTCCCGCACGTGTCCATACTGCACCAGGTACGCGAGCGGTTCTTGGAGCGGTCGTAGTACGCCCACTCGCACGCCTCGCACGCCTTTAGGCGCGACCAGGTTCCGTCCACCATCGAGGCGTACACGATCGCCAGCATCCGGCCGATAGCGCCGTTCACGCCCGGGACCGCGGGTTCGAGCTCCGAGCTTCCGTCCTGCTCAAACCTGACAGTCAAGCTCGCTTCCTTACCCAGCCGATTCAGCGTCTCGAGCGCGTCGGAGCCCGGCATTCGCCTGTTGCTGGCGAGTATCAAATCCCGGAGAGCCTCTCGGGCGGACAGGGCTCGCTCCAGTTCCGGACCGGATACGGGCCGTTCGTCCGCGAGCAGACCGTGGCCGATCAGCCAGAGGCGCAGCTGCTCGGGGCTGTCCAGCTCTTCCTGCAGAGTCCCGGCATCGTACGTGTTGACGAACTCGCGTACTAGCTCCAACCGGCCGGGAGCGGCCTGCCTGTCCACTGCTTCCATATCGTGCTCATAACATAACTACAAGATTCGTTCACCAGTATAGCACCTGCGCTGGTTACGCTCCAGGTGTGGAGTTACCGGCAAACATCCTTGACAGGTGACTATCGGGTGTTGTAGTTTGTGTGCATCACCAGTGTAACTGCTACACGGGTGACGGCATCGCGGGAGGTGGAGAAGGTGGAGTTGGTTGGAGCGGTCCTCGTACTCGTAGTCGCGGTCGTGAGCTTCATGTGCTTCTGGCGGGGCGTGCCACGCTTGCCGGTCTCGGACGAGTACCGCGTATGCGTCGAGCCACAGGACGAGGATTGAGGATATGGAGACGAGGAAGGAATGCGCTTTGGAGTCACCACGTTGCCGGGAGGGGAACGGGGCCATTTCCGGGCAATCCTGCTGACCTTCGCGGCCAACGGCCTGCAGGCGGGCGCGTACACGGTCCTGCTGGCTGACCTGGCCGGCGCGCTGGGTCTAAGCTTCGGCACACTGGGGGTGGCTCTGGCGGCCCTGTCTGCCGCCGCCATTCCGGGGGTGATCGCGAGCGGGCGGATAGCGGACCGCTTGGGCAGAAGGCTCGTCCTTGTCGTGGGCAGCGCCAGCGTGGGGCTCTTCTATCTCCTGCTGGCGACCGTGGACGGCTACAGCTTGCTGCTGACCACGTGCGTCTTCGGCGGGCTCGCGTTCGGCTTCTTCGACATGGTCCCGAACAGCCTCGGCGGGGACTACGAGCGACAGCACGGCAGGAGGGTGATGCCCCTCATGTACGCGGGCAAGGACGGCGCGGGTGCTGTCGGGGCCGTTGCCGGTGGGGCTGCCCTGTGGGCCGGGGCCAGCTTCCGTGTCGTATACGCGGCCGTGGGCGCACTGCTCCTGCTGCTCGCCGTGGCGGCGCTCCGCCTGCCCCTTCCCTGCCACATAACCGACCGTGGCGTGGGGGTGCGGAGCCACGAGCGGCCGAGGAGGCCGTGGCTCGTGGAGGGGGTGCTGCTCGCGGCGTCGTTCGTTGGACTGGCCTCGCTGGCGGATGCCGCGGTCTCAGGCTACTCGAGCATCTACCTTCGTGACGTGCTGGGGAGTGGTGTCTTGCTTGGAGGGTTCGGCATCGCGGCGTTCCAGCTTGCGAGGATGCTGGGTCAGCTGGGAAATGCCGCGGCCATCGGGCGCCTGGGCGAGCGCAGCGTGCTAGTGGCCGCGGGTGGTGGCACCGCGGCAGGTATAGCCGTGCTGGTAGCCACTCGGACGCCCGCAGTGGGAGTCGCCGGGCTGCTGGTGCTCGGCATCTTCGAGTCGCCGATCGAGCCTGTGTCGTACTCGCTCGCCGCACGCTCCTCCCCGGGCCGTACAGGTCGTGCGGTATCAGTGGTATGGAGGGCCTTCTACGTCGCTTTCCTCGTGGGACCGCTGCTCGTCGGCGCGCTGGCCGACCTGACCTCGCTGCGAGCCGCGCTGTCGTTATTCGTTCTGACTTCGCTGATCATCGCCGGTCTGTCGTACTGGAGGCTGCGATGAGGTTGGATAGATGACCGGAGCCCTACCGGCTGCGCGTGCGGCGGGATATCCGGGTAGGCGACGCTGTTAGCGTCGCCTCGTCCGAATCGTCCCGGTTCGATCCCCACTCGACGGAGATCACCATGTTGGCCGAACCCTTGCCCTGCGCGCGGAACGACATTCCAGCAGTGCCGAGGAAGGGACAGCATTCGGGGGAGCGAGATGTGCGCACCGTTGCCGCCCGGGGTACCTAAGAACGCGAGGGCGCACAGGATCCCCGCCTTCCTGTACACTGGCCGATGCGTCGGTGGGATCTCCTGTGGGCTCGGTCTGTGCTCATCCGCTCTCTGCCAAGGGCTGTCGCGACCCCGGGCACGTCCACCAGCTATCCTCGCCCACCGGAAACAGGAGTCTACGTCAGTGGCAATATACAGGGAAAGCTAAGGGGAGCGTCCAGGCAATGCTCAGGCAGTTGTGGCGGTTGTGCAACCCCGTTGGCGTCGGCGACATGCTCGCGCCGGCAGTGTACGCGGAGCGCGCGGGAAGGGAGTGGCGGCCGAGGCAGGCGGCGGAGAGGGGGTACGAGGGGGTGGCGTGCGTGGACGACGCCGCGCGCCTAGCCGTCCTGCTGCTCCGCGGCTACGAGCGCCACGGACACGGCTGGTGCCTGCGGTGGGCCGAGAGGGTGATGCGCTTCGTGACGTACATGCAGCGGTCGGATGGCTCGTTCGCGAACTTCGTCCTGAGCTGGGATGGGGAGCCGAACCTGGAGGGGCCGACGAGCAGGCCGGGAGGGCTCGCCTGGCTCGCCCGCGCGATGCGCGCCCTCGCTGTCTCCGCGAGGGTGACGGGGGACGCGGACCACCTGCGGCGCTACGAGCTCGCCGCCGAAGCCCTTCCCGAGGACACCCAGTTCACGGACGTGCTCGCGCTCGCCGCCCTGTCGGGTCTCGAGCTATCGCCAGAGCCGAACAACCAGCCGCGCGAGCGGATCGAGCTATGGTGCGAGCGCGTCGCGCGCGTCCAGAGGGACGGGTTGCTGCTCAACGCGCCCGGCCAGGTCGAGCCCCACCTCTGGGGGTTTATCCAGCCCGGCGTGCTCGCGCTCGCGGCGAGGGAGCTGGGCCGTCCGGAGTGGCTCGAGCTCGCGGAGCGCTCCACGCGTGATTATCTCCTCCCGATAGTCGAGAGCCGTTTCGACCGTCCCACCACGCTGCCTTACGAGGTCAGCTCCGTGGTGTTCGACCTCGACTGTCTCCACCTGGTCACCGAGGACCCGGTGTACTCAAGGGCCGCCCGGGACGCGCGCGACTGGTTCCACGGCCGGAACACCGCCTCCCTCCCGGTGTACGATCGGGAGCGGGGGATGGTGTTCGACGGCGTGGACGACGGGGTGGTCAGCGCGAACTCAGGCGCCGAGAGCAACGTCGAGGCGGGGCTCGCGCTGTTCGACGAGCTGCCGTGGGGGGAGTACGACTTCCCGTGCTAGCCGTCGAACGGACGATCGGGCGCGTTCGGAACAGAACCGTGTCTGCGCTCGCCTCGGGAGAGCCGGGCGCGCCCTACCTCCTGCTCCTGCACGGGATTCCGACCGGGTCAGAGCTCTGGAGGCCCGTGATGGAGCGGCTGCCGGAATGGGTGTGCGCCGTCGCCCCCGACCTGCCGGGATTCGGAGGCTCGGAGCCGTGGGATGACCCCGGGATACGCCGCTACCACGGCTTCATCTCGGCTCTGCTCGAGTCGGAGGGCGCGCGCGAGCCCGTGTTCGTGGGCCACGACCTCGGGGGTCTGTACGCCCTGACGTACGCGCTCGCCAACCCCGACGGGCTCAGGGCGCTCGTGATGCTCAACACGACGATCTACCCGGACGCTTCGGTCGTGCTCGGCCTCCTGCCGCTGCTCCTGCCGGGCCTCGTCGAGGCTTACGCGTGGCTGGCGGGGCGGAAGCGCTACCGTCCGGTCGTCGAGCGAAGCCTGCGCGCGATGTACCCGCCTAGGCAGGTAGCGCGGCGATGGCTGCGTTGATGTCCTCGTTGTAGTCCGCTGTGTATACATACCCGCCCATTGTCATCATTTCCCTTTCGGTGGTCGCATGGTTGGTTTCGTCGGCCGGCCAACAATATAAGCCGTTCATACCGGCACTTTAGGCGCGCCCTCGCGACAGCCAGGGTAAAATCGGCAATGTTCAATGGAGCTACTTGGACTGGCGACCAAGCGGCAGGACCGCCGCGCGTATCGACTGTAAGAATAACCGATGGCATCGGGAATCTAACACGTTCGCACCGATTCGATAGCTCGAGTAATCGGGCAGGTCCCATCCCCGCTGTGGAGGGCGGAGGCTGGGCGAGGGGCGGGCCCCAACGTGATACGGGCCGCTCGCTACCGACGCCGTCGGCGTACCACCTCGAACAGGAGCACCTTCCCATTCCCGAACGAGCGTACCAGTCGCAGGTCGGGCGCGTTCCGCAGCGCCCCCACGTCCGCCTTGAAGTAGTATCCCCCCAGGCTCACCCCGGACCTGCCCACGAGCACGTAGTCCACCTGCGGCGGCAGGTCGCCGCTGTGCTTGCGCGGGTACCTGAAGTACTTCCGCGCCTTGAGCAGCCTCAGCGTCGCGGCGTGCCTCCACGCCTTGGATTCGAGATACGGCGCCCTCCCGTCCAGCCAGCCGACCTTGCCGCTGATTGCCCCTATGGAGCCCACCGTGTAGCCGTTGGCTAAGACCACCGCGCCGTCCGGAACGTGGTCGCGCATCCAGAGGAGGGACCGGTAGGCTATGGGAGATATTCCCCTGCGGATCTCGGGGATCGGGCCCTGCCCGATCGGTGTGAGGGCGAAGAGCAGCGGGGCACTCACCGCCAGGGCGAGCACCACCCTCGCCGCGGGGCGCAACGCTCCCAGCCGCTCCGCGCCCGCGAACAGCGGGCCGCAGGCCGACCGGATGGCGGAGTCGACGAGCCAGCCGGATCCCGTCAACAGCCCCGCGAGCACGAGCAGGTTGTACGCCCTGATCCGCGTCGCCGCGCGGGCGGGCACGTAGGTGTCGTAGGCGAGGGTGATCAGGTAGGCCACGCCGTAGATGCCCACCAGGAACGCGGCCCAAGTGATGACGCCCCGGCGCGCCGCAGGGCTCGCCCAGGGCAGCGCGAGCAGGACGAGCGTCGCCGAGAGCGCGAGCGGCACCCTCGCCCCGAGGTCGTCCAGGTTCACGCGCAGGTACGGCCTGCGGGTGAACACGTTGTCCAGCAGGAGGTTCCCCCCGATGTCGGGA
>CADDYR010000199.1 GCA_902810765.1 Chloroflexota bacterium | reverse complement strand
GGCTGGCTGGGCGGGCGTCTCGGCCGGAGCGGTGGAGTCGGCGATTCGCGACCGCGCGGCGGCCCTCGCCGCCTGGCTGCAGGAGGGGCGGCGGGCACCGGACGTGGTGGCGGCCGCGCTTCGACGCTTCCGAGAGCAGCACCCTGCTGCCCGATGAGGAGAGCATGGGCATCACCCTCGAGGGTCGTCGGATGCGTGAAGTGACCGCGACACCATGTGTTTTCGGAGCCCGCCACCTCGCGCCGCGCCGAGGCCACCTCCTGCCCGTCGTTCCGACGCAAGGATCTCTCGCAGATCCTTCGCTTCGCTCAGGATTTGACGTTTAGACAAAATGCCCTGGGCACACCACTTGTTGGGTCTCTGAGCGAAGCGCACCTACAACATATGGTGGTTTCTCGCCGTTTGTCTAAACGTCAATCAGGATGACAGGCGTAGGTGGCATCAGGATGACAATATATTGGTGTTCACCCGGTGTGGGCATCAACGGGGTGGGGGCAAGTCGTGGCTAGCTCCGTTAGAAGCCCAGCTTGTCCCTCAGCGCGCCCTCGAGCTCGGCGATGCTCACGCGGTCCTGGGCCATCGTGTCGCGGTCGCGGATCGTCACTGCGCCGTCCTCCTGAGTCTGGAAGTCCACGGTGACGCACAGAGGGGTGCCGATTTCGTCCTGCCGTCGGTAGCGCTTGCCGATGCTGCCGGTCTCGTCGTACTCGACGTTGTACAGCTCGGCCAGCCGGTCGCGGATCTCCCTGGCCGTGCGCGTGAGGGGCTCCTTGCGAGACAGGGGCAGCACCGCCACCTTCACGGGCGCCACGCGCGGGTGGAACCGGAGCACCACCCTCGTGCCCTCCTTGTCCGGCTCCTCGTCGTACGCGTCGAGCAGGAGCACCAGAAACGCGCGGTCGACGCCGAGCGCGGGCTCGACGACGTACGGCACGACGTGGCTCTTCGTCTCCTCGTCGAAGTAGGTGAGCTCCCTGCCGCTGGCTGCGGCGTGCGCCTTGAGGTCGAAGTCCGTGCGGTTCGCGACGCCCCACAGCTCCCCCCAGCCGAACGGGAACTCGTACTCGAGGTCGGTGGTGGCCTTCGAGTAGTGCGAGAGCGCGTGCTTCTCGTGGTCCCGCAGCCTCAGCCTCTCGGGCCTGACCCCAAGCGACCTGAACCACTCGAGCGTGTAGCTTCGCCAGTAGTCGAACCAGTGCTCGTCCTCGCCCGGCCTGACGAAGTACTCGAGCTCCATCTGCTCGAGCTCCCTCATCCGGAAGATGAAGTTGCCGGTGGTGATCTCGTTGCGGAACGCCCGGCCGATCTGGGCGATGCCGAACGGCAGCTTGCGGCGGCTCGCGGTCAGCACGTTCTGGAACTGCACGAACATCGCCTGCGCGGTCTCGGGGCGGAGGTACGCCACGGACGCCTCGTCCTCGACCGGGCCGACGTGGGTTCTGAACATCGTGTTGAACGGCCTGGGCTCCGTCCACTGGCCCCTCGCGCCGCAGTTCGGGCACGGCACGCCCTCGAGCGGGTCGGGCCTGCCCTCCGCGACGTTCTCCTCGTACCCGGGCAGCTGGTCCGCTCGGAAGCGCTGCTTGCAGCTGCGGCAGTCCACGAGCAGGTCGTTGAAGCTCTCCAGATGACCGGAGGCCCGCCAGACGGCGGGATGCATGATTATCGCGGCCTCCAGCCCCACGACCTCCTCGCGTCGCTGCACGACGTCGTGCCACCACGCCTCCCTGATATTGCGCTTGAGCTCGACCCCCACCGGGCCATAGTCCCAGAAGGCGGACCACCCGCCGTAGATCTCGCTGCTCTGGAAGACGAAGCCACGTCTCTTCGCCAGCGATACGATCGTGTCCATGCTCACGGTCTGTGTCTGCACTCTGCACCTCCTAAACGCAGCAGGACCTCGTCCCCAAACTCAGGGATGAGGTCCTGCCCCGCGGTTCCACCCTGCTTGGCCGCGCCGGGGCGCGGCCCACTCCTGGCGATGTCACGGCTCCGGGGCGCCGTTCACCGCCGAGCTTCGTCGCGGGCTCTCAGCCCCGGCCCGCTTCTCTGTCGACGCCTCCTGCGGCTACTCTTCCCCATCAACGCCCAGGTTATTCGATTGTCCCGGCTACCGCTCGGCTCCGCTACCACCCGGCAGCGCACGCCTGGCCCCGGTCCTGAAGTACGCCACGAACCAGGGGGCGCGCGACAGCGTCAGCCTGACCACCATTGTACCATCCGGCGCGGGGTACGTGCGCACGCTCGGCGTCCCGAGCTTGTAGAAGGCTCCGCCGAACGCGGTCAGGAAGAGGGCGACGAACAAAGCCTTCAATTGGCCGCCCCCTCCTTCGCCGCGCTCGCGCTTGCCGACCCGTCCGCGCCGATCTGGGTGTAGATCTGGGTGGTGGAGATGCTCGCGTGGCCGAGCCACTCCTGCACCGTGCGCAGGTCCGTGCCGCCGCTCAGCATGTGCGTGGCGAACGAGTGTCGCAGCGTGTGCGGGGTGATGCCCTCGATGTTGGCGGCCTGCGCGTACGACTTGAGGATTAGCCAGAAGCCCTGGCGCGTGAGCCGCTGCCCTCGGTGGTTCAGGAACAGCGCGCGCTCGTCCTTCGACCTCGACAGGGCGGGGCGGGCCTCTTCGAGGTATCTTCGGGCCGCCTCCACCGCTCGTGCGTGCAGCGGCACGACGCGCTCCTTGCGGCCCCTGCCGGGGCAGCGCACGCGGCCACCCTCGAGGTCTATGTGCTCGAGGTCGAGGCTCACGAGCTCGCTCACTCTCAGCCCCGTGGAGTACAGCACCTCCAGCATCGCCCGGTCGCGGATGCCCTCAGGGCTGCAGTTGCCGGACGTCTGATCGAGCAGCTCGTGCACCTGCTGGACGCTGATCGCCTTCGGCCAGTACTTCTGCACGCGCGGAGCCACGAGGTCCGCCGTGGGATCCTGACTCACCACTTCGTTGGCGAGCAGGTAGTTGAAGAAGCTCTTGATCGCCGCCATCTTGCGGGCCTGGGTGCTCGGAGCGTACGCCCGCTCGGAATTGCTCTTCAGGTAGAGCAGGTACTCCTGAACGTCATCCCGCCTCACGTCGGCCCAGTCACGCAACCCGGGCTGCTCCTGCAACCACCCGTGGAACTGAGTGATGTCGTTGCGGTACGCAGCGATGGTGTTGTGCGAGAAGTGCCTCTCGGACGTCAAGTGCGAAATGAATGCGTCTATACTCTTCTGTCCGTCCAAAGCCAACTCTCCTGCTACGAAGCTCTACCCCGGCCGCGCCGGGCCTGTGCGGCGATGGCGTGGCAGACCGGGCGCGATCTGTTGCATCGTCACGCGGGCAATGGGCCACTGCTCGCGTCAATGCTACTGGCCATCCCCTGCTCCCTAGATTGTAGCTTATAGCATACAGCAGAAAGCAAGCAGTATGTTAAGTGACGACGATGCAATATCAGGAGCGGCCCTGGGTCGAGTCGCCCCACTCCAGCTCGACGCCGCCGATGCGCACGACGTGGCCCGGCTCGATCCCCGCCTCCTCCAGCGCGCGCGTCACCCCCGTGCGGTTCATCTCGCGCTCGAGCCGCCTCACGGCCTCCACGTTGCCCGTGTCGGTCATCACCGCGATCCGCTCGATCGTGGGGCCCTCGACCTGCCAGGTCCTGACGCCCTTCCTGCGGATGTCGAACCTCTCGGAGTCCACGGGCCGGGGGTGCAGCACCTCCCCCTCGGGCTCCGCTTCGACGAACCGACGGATCGCGGGAGCCTGGGCGAGCGCGGAGGACATCACGCGCACGAGCTCTGCGAGGCCGGTGTGCGCTGCGGCACTGACGGGGACGGCCTCCAACCCGCGCTCGCGCACCGCGCGGCTGAACTCCTCCCAGTTCTCGCGCGCCTCGGGCAGGTCCATCTTGTTGAACGCCACGAGGGACGGGCGGGAGAGCAGCTCGGGGTCGTGCAGGCCGATCTCCCGGCGCACCACGTCGAGGTCGTGCAGGGGCGAGCGACCCTCCTGTCCCGAGCCGTCCACGACGTACACGAGTGCGCGGGTCCTCTCGACGTGGCGCAGGAAGTCGTGGCCCAGGCCGGTGCCGGCGTGGGCGCCCTCGATGAGGCCGGGCACGTCCGCGACGACGAACGACTCGTCGGAGTCGGGCACGGCGACCACTCCGAGCACCGGCTCGAGGGTCGTGAACGGGTACGCGCCGATCTTCGGCCTCGCGGCGCTGATCGCCGAGATGAGCGTGCTCTTGCCAGCGTTGGGGTAGCCCACGAGGGCGACGTCGGCGATCAGCTTCAGCTCGAGGCGGACGCTGCGCTCCTCGCCCGGCTCCCCGAGCTCGGCGAAGCGGGGGGTCTGGTAGGTGCTCGTCGCGAAGTGGGTGTTGCCGAGCCCGCCCCTTCCGCCCCTGGCCACGAGCGCGCGCTCCCCCGCGGTCGTCAGGTCGGCGATCACCTCGCCCGAGGCGCCGTCGTGGACGACCGTGCCGACGGGGACGCTGAGCACGAGGTCGTCTCCGGCCCTCCCGTGCTGCTTCTTGCGCCTGCCCGGTCCGCCGCGCTCGGCCTTGAAGCTGCGCTTGTAGCGGTATTGCAGGAGGGTGTTCACGCTCGGGTCGGCCCGGACGTAGACGGAGCCTCCGCGGCCTCCGTCCCCGCCGTCCGGGCCGCCCTTCGCCACGTACTTCTCGTGTCTGAGGCTGGCGCTGCCGTCGCCTCCGTCTCCGGCCTTGACCTGTATCGTGACCCTGTCGAACATCACTCTCAGGGTAGCAGATCGCGCAGCGGGCCTGTAGAGGTCAGTCGAGGTAGTCTTGGAGGTGGCGGGTGTAGTTCGGGCGCCGGAGCTTGCGCAGCGCCTTCGACTCGATCTGCCTTATGCGCTCGCGCGTGACCCCGAACGCGCGGCCGACCTCCTCAAGCGTCCTGGGCTGTCCCGCGTCGAGCCCCAGGCGGAAGCGCACCAGATCGCGGTCGCCCTCCGGCAGCCGGTGGATGAGCGAGGACAGGTGCTCCCGGTATCGGTCCTCGTCCTGCCGCGCGACCTCGGGCGTGAGGTGGAACCTGCTGCACATCTGCTTCAGGCTCAGTGGCTCCTTCCCGTCGAAGCCGAAGCGTGCAGAGATCAGCTGCCGGTCCCTCTCGGAGAGGCCCTGTAGCGCGAGCCTCTCCATCCGCTTGCTCGCGCGCGTCACGCGCTCCTTGTCTATCGCCATGATCTTGGCGACCTCGGCGCAGGAGCGCGGATCGGTGTCCAGGCCGAACCTGAGCCGGAGGACGTCGCGCTCGCGCTCGGAGAGCTGGTCGAGCACCTTGTCTATCTGCTCCCTCAGCAGCCCTCGGGAGGCGGCGTCGGCCGGGGCCGCCACCTTGTGGTCCGGAATGAAGTCGCCGAGCGCGCTGTCGTCCTCCTCCCCCACCGGGGACTCGAGCGAGATAGGTTCCTGGGAGATCTTGACGACCTCGCGCACCTTCTCCACGGAGACCCCCAGGTCCTTCGCGATCTCCTCCTGGGTGGGCTCGCGCCCGAGCTCCTGCGAGAGCTTGCGGGTCGTCTGCAGCACCTTGTTGATGGCCTCGCCCATGTGCACGGGGATGCGGATCGTCCGCGCCTGATCGGCTATCGCGCGGGTGATCGCCTGCCGGATCCACCAGGTCGCGTAGGTCGAGAACTTGTAGCCCTTCTGGTGCCGGAACTTCTCGACGGCCCGGATGAGGCCGATGTTCCCCTCCTGCACGAGGTCGAGCAGCGAGATGCCCCTGCCCGTGTACTTCTTGGCGATGCTCACCACGAGCCGGAGGTTCGCCTGGATCAGGTGCTGGCGCGCCTGCTGGCCGAGCGTTATCCACTCGTCGAACTGCCGCGCCATCTCGGGCTCGTGCGCGCTGAAGTGGGCGAGTGCGCGGTTCCGGTCGGGCAGTGGCCCCACCCGGTGGCACAGCTCGGCGAGGTGGTCGGGGAGCAGATCGGACAGGAGCTCGAGCTCGACCGAGGCGAAGTCCAGCTCCGGGTCGTCGGCCACCTCGTCCTCTCCATCGGAGTCGGGATCGTCCGCGCTGTCGCCACGACGCTGCTGGCTGGCTATGACGGCCGAGATCATCTGGAGCCTGGAGCTGGGCAGCTCGGCGCCCGGGAAGATGGCCCGGAACCTCTCCTCCACCTTTCGCACCGAGTTGGCGAACTCGTCGAGGATGGCCAGCCCGATCAGCCCGGCGGGCGGGCGCTCCCCCTGTTCCCGTGCGATGCGGCTCACGAGCCCGCTCAGGTACTCGCCGCGCTCGAGCTGCCTGGCGAGCGTGGTCTCCTGGACGCTGGAGAGCAGATCCACCTTTCCGATCTCTCGGAGGTACAGCCGCACCGGGTCGTCGAGCCCGATGCCCTCGAGCGTGGACTCGACGGACATGTCCTCCGGCGGTGAGTTGTCCGAAGAATTGTCGCCCCATCGGCCCGGGCGAGGTCGTTGCCGATGGTCATCCCTGGATTCGGCGCTATCGGACCCCAACTTGTTGTCTCTCCCCTTGCTGCCCCGTGCGGCCGGTGCTGGTGGTGTGTCTGCGCCGAGCCACGCGGCTTCACAGAGGTTGTCCGGTCTGAAAGGTCGAGCGCTGGGCGCCCGTGTCTGTCTCGCTGTCGCACGGCCCCCACTCTGGAGGGTTGGCATGGAGCAGGCGTGCTGTAGTCTAGAGCACCAAAGCTTCGAGTGTCAACGTTCGCGCCTGCACCTGTCGACACGCACTATACCTCTTATCCTGCCCGGCAGTGCGGGCGCATACGGCAGCACTAGTCACCGCCCGGAGGCGCTACTCGCGCGGTCGGGCGTATCCGGTGAGCTCGACGTAGCCCTCGCCCCGCACGCGCCTCCCCTCGTGCGTGCCGCTCAGGTGCACGTCTCCCTCCCAGTACACCACGCCCGTCGTCCGGGTGGTCCGGAGCTCCTGGTCCCTCAGGGCGGGAGCGATGGTGAGCCTCAGGCGCTCGCGCGGGATCGAGAGCTCCCAGCCGGAGGGATAGCGTGTCCCGGTCTCAGGGCTGGTCCACTCCCCCGTCGCCCGCACCCGGATGTCCCCGGCGCTCAGCGGGTAGTAGCTGCCGTCGGGCCGGACGAACGTCCCGTAGCGTGTGACGGGCCTCTGGTGGAGGTTGCGGATCACGCTGACCATCACGTCCGAGCCGTCGTCGAGCTGTAGACTGTACCAGTCCCAGCCGCCGCCGAGCACCGAGATGAAGTTGCCCCACTGGTGATCCATCCAGGCCGTTCCGGCGACCGGCAGCCTCCGCCCGTGGTCGGTGATGTTGCCCGTGACCCGCATCCTCGTGCGGCTGTAGTAGTACGAGGTGCCGACCGGTCCGAACGAGAGGATGCCGTCCCCGCCCTCGAGCACGGGAGGCTTGGTCGCCGCGAGGTCGAGCGAGACGGAGTAGTCGTGCATCGAGGCGCTGAGATGGTCGTGTCCTCCGAGCCCGCTCATCCTCCAGCCGCCCATGTCGAAGCTGAAGCCCCGCGCCGGCTGCGGCTGGTCGGCCTCCGAGGTGCGCTGGGCGTACGCGAACACGCGGCGGTGGACGTCCGTCACGGCGAAGTGGGCCATGTAGATCCTCGGCTGGTCACCGCGCGAGATCCGGAAGGTCACGAGCTCGAAGCCGTACTCGAGCCTTCCGGCGTGCAGGTGGCCCGTGTAGTACCACCACTCCGTCAGGTCGTCGTGTGGCGCCTCGTCCGCCGGGAAGCGGACGGGCGGGAG
>CADDYR010000198.1 GCA_902810765.1 Chloroflexota bacterium | reverse complement strand
CTCGGCCCTCTCGGGCTGGGGCGCCCTGTCCCGATCCCTCGCGGATTCGGGCCAGGAGCCCTGGAGGATCGCGCGGTTCTGGACGCCCGAGTCCCTCGTCGGCCTCCTCGGGATCGCGCCCAGCGGAGTCCGGGGTACGCTGTACCTCTCCCCCGGGGCACGGCCGCCCTACGAGGAGGCCGACGATGCCGGGCGGCGGGCGGGCAACGCGCCCGCGTTCTTGGTCGCAGGATGGGAGAAGGACCGATGGTGATCAGCGCGAGCCTCGCGGTGTATCCCATGGGGCAGCGGGACTTCCGGGCGGTGGACGCGGCGATCGAGGCCCTGCGCGCCCCGGGGCTCGAGGTCTCGGTCGGCCCTATGCACACGATGGTAACGGGCGAGCTGCGCGAGGTGTTCGAGGCGATGGCCCGTGCGTTCGAGGCAGCCGCAGAGCACGGGGGCGTCGTGATGACCGTCACCGCGAGCAACGCCTGCCCGGTGTGATCTCCAGGCGGGTATCATGGCCGCTGCCGTCGTCGGTCTCCTGGAGAAGTAAGTGGCCAACCTCGTCGCCGCGTTCGGGATAGTCGCGATAGTGCTCGTCGTATCCG
Source organism: Chloroflexota bacterium (assembly GCA_902810765.1). Lineage (GTDB taxonomy): Bacteria > Chloroflexota > Chloroflexia > Thermobaculales > Thermobaculaceae > CADDYR01. Next base: position 7,127 of record CADDYR010000198.1, on the reverse strand, counting down.
CGCTCGGATCGCGGTTCGTCGAGCGCGCCCCGATCTCCTTCCCGATGCTGTTCCTGGCTATCGGCGTGCTGCTCGGACAGCGCGGCCTGGGAGTGCTACGGCTCGCTCCCGACGACGAGCTGCTCGTCACCATAGGCGTGCTCTGTCTCTCGTTCGTGCTGTTCCTCGACGCGATCAACCTGAGGTTCGACGAGCTCGGACGTCACTGGCTCGCGCCGGTGATGACCCTCGGCCCCGGCACGCTCCTCGCGATCGCGGTAGTCGGCCCCGCGGCGCACTTCCTGATCCCCCTGCCGTGGGCGGAGTCGTTCCTCCTCAGCGCGGTGCTCGCCTCAATAGATCCGGTCGTGACCCGCGACGTGCTGCGCGACGAGCGGATACCCGGTGCGATCCGGGGCACCCTTGGCATCGAGGCCGGGATGAACGACGTGGTCGTGCTGCCGGTCGTGCTGGTGCTGATAGCGGTCCTCCAGGCGCGCTCGCAGGGCGCCTCCGACTGGGCGCTGTTCGTCCTGCGCGTCTTCGCGCTCGCGCCGCTCGCGGGCGCCGTCGTCGGGGGCGGAGGCGCGTGGGCGATGGCGAAGGTGGACGCGCGCTACGGAGTGCGGCGCGAGTACCAGGCTCTGTACGGCGTCGGGCTCGTGCTCGCCTCCTACGCCGCAGGCGAGGCAGCGGGCGGTGACGGCTTCCTCGCCGCGTTCGCCGCGGGCCTCACGGTCACGCTCACGAACTACGACCTGTGCGACTGCTTCCTCGAGTACGGCGAGGTCACGGCCGAGATGACGATGCTGCTCGCGTTCATCCTGTTCGGAGCCGTGCTCTCCGGCATCGTCGGGCTCGCGCCCGCGCTCGCCTCGGTCGTGCTCGGGCTGTTCGCGGTGTTCGTCGCCAGGCCGCTCGTCACCAGCCTGGTGCTGCGGAGCGTGGACGTCAGCCGGAGCGCGAGGCTGTTCATAGGGTGGTTCGGCCCGCGCGGCCTCAGCTCGCTCCTGTTCGCGCTGCTCGCGGTCGAGCGCGGCGTGCGCGGCTCGACCCTTCTGCTCGCGGTCACGGGGATCGTGGTGGGGGTCTCAGTGGTCACGCACGGAGTCACCGCAACACCCGTGACCTCCTGGTACGCGAGGGTGATCTCCCGGCGGGCGCTCGCGGAGGAGCGGGAGAGCGCGACGGGCCTGTTCCACAAGGAAAAGGCCGACGTGCCGAGGGTCACGCCTGAGGAGCTCGCCAGGATGCTCGCCGGGCCCGATCCGCCGGTGGTGCTCGACGTCCGGTTGAGGTCGGCCTACGCGGGTGGGCCGGGCATCCCGGGCAGCGTGCACGTGCTGCCCGATCAGGTGAGGGACTGGGCCGCGCGGCAGGACCTCAAGCGCCGTGTGGTCGCCTACTGCACCTGACCGGACGAGGCGACGAGCGTCCGTGTGGCGCGAAAGCTGAGAGCGCTGGGCTTCGAGGCGTACGCCCTCAAGGGCGGGCTGCGCGCCTGGGAGGAGGCGCAGCCCGCCAGCCTCAGCCCGGCTCCGGAGTAAGGCCGGCCCTACTCTATGTCCACCACTACCTTGATCGCGCCTCCGGCCTGTGTGCGCGTCGTCTCGAACGCGTCCAGCACCTGGTCCAGACCGAAGTGGTGCGTGATCAGCGGTGCGAAGTCCAGCCTGCCCGCCTCCAGAAGCTCGATCGAGGCGGGCCAGGTGTTCATGTAGCGGAACAGCCCCTTCACGTCGAGCTCCTTCAGCCCCACCACGAGCGTCGGGAACTCGAACGAGGCCGGGCCGATTCCGACCCACACGACCGTGCCGCCCGGGCGCGCGACCTCCACGCTCTGGCGCACGGCCTGGGGAGCCCCGCTGCACTCGAGCACGATGTCCACCCCATGGCCGCCCGTGGCCTCGCGCACCTGATCCGCCAGATCCTCCGAGTCCGCTCGGAACGTGCGCTCCGCGCCGAGCCTGCGCGCCATGCCGAGCCGGTCGTCCTTCACGTCGGTCACGAAGATGCGCGTCGCGCCGAAGCACTGCGCGGCCATCATCGCGAGCAGCCCCACCGGCCCGGCCCCGCTGACGAGCAGAGTCCTGCCCGGCTGCACGTTCCCGCGCCGACACGCGTGGAGCCCGACAGAGAACGGCTCGATCATCGCTGCCTCGGCGTAGGAGATCGAGTCGGGCAGCCTGTACACGAGTGATGCGGGGTGGCTGACGTACTGGGTCAGCGCGCCGTCCACGGGCGGCGTCGCGTAGAACCTCATGTGCTCGCACAGGTTGTACCGGCCCTCGACGCAGTACCGGCACGTGCGGCATGGCACGCCCGGCTCGATGGCGACCCTGTCGCCGGGCCTCAGGTGCCTGACGTTGTCGCCCACCGCGACGATCTCTCCGGCGCACTCGTGCCCGAGGATCATCGGCTTCTCGACCACGAAGTGCCCTATCCTGCCCTCCAGCCAGTAGTGCACGTCCGAGCCGCACAGCCCGACGGCGCGCATCGCAATGAGCACGTCGTCGGGGGACTCGGGACGCTCGACCGCCCGCACCTCCTCCAGCCTCAGGTCTCCCGCCTTGTGCAGCACCGCTGCCTGCATCTGAGCCATCTACTGCCTCCTCAGACCAGTTCTACCTCGACCCCGGACTGCGCGAGCGCCTGCACCCTCTCCTCGGGAGCCTCGGAGGCGAGCACGAGCCCGAGCTCCGAGACGTGGGCGATCACGCACAGCCCCTGGGACTCGAACTTCGAGCCGTCCACCAGCAGCACCGCCTCCTTCGAGTGCTCGATCATCGCCCGCTTCACCTCCGCCTCCATCGGGTCGGGGTCGGTGAGGTACCCGTCGCGGGTCACTCCCTTCACGCTCAGAAACGCCTTGTCCGCGAAGTACGCCCCCACCGTCCGAGCCGTCTGGGGGCCCGCGAAGGAGAGCGTGAGCTTGCGCAGGCTCCCCCCCAGCCCGATGAGCTCCACGTTCGGGGCCTCGTTGGAGGCGAACAGGTCCATGATCGGCACGAGGTTCGTCAGGATCGTGACGCGCGAGCCCGAGGCGATGATGCGGCGGGCGGTGTAGTAGGCGGTGGTGGATGAGTCGAGGAAGACGGTCTCGCCCTGGGAGAGCCTGGACACCGCCGCCTGTGCGAGCCTCTCCTTCACCTCGACGTGCTCCTCCAGCCTCTTCTGGAAGGAGTCCTCGTGGCCGGCGAACCCGGGCAGCACCGCCCCGCCGTGGGTCCTGCGCGCCTTGCCCTCCTGCTCGAGCACCTCCAGGTCACGCCTGATCGTCATCGGGGACACCCCGAGCTCGCGCTCGAGCGCCGCGACGCTGACGCTGCCCTCCTCCCGGATGCGCCGCGCTATCCTCCGCCGCCGCTCCTCGGGCACGAGCGAGCGACCGCGCGATGCGTTGTTCGTGTCCACGTGCCCTCCCTTCGTGCGGAGTCATCGCACCCAGTATACGACCGGCCGCGCCCGATAAAGCTCGCCGTGGGTGTGCAGGCCGACCGTGCGCCCGAGTCCCCACGGTTTCGTGTGCTTAAGTGTTAGGTATTGACTCGACAGGGCGCGCATGTTATCATCGCCGCACAAAACGGCGGAACCGAGCCTACTATAACCCAGGTCGGCACCTGTGCACAATACGTCCGGGCGGGGGCCGGCAGGCATCCGACGCGGGGGGAGCGCCCCCGCCGCACCCGGCGTCGCTCCGAGGGCGCGTCCGCGAGGGAGGTGGTTGTACGCTGCACGTTCGCTCTGTTTCGAGGGGCAGGACCCTATACGCCGCCCGGCACGGGCGGCTCGGTTGAGGAGGCACGGACAGATGGCGCACGAAGACGGATCGAAGCCTGCGGAGCGGCTGCTGACCCGCAGGGAGGCGCTGAGGGCACTCGGCGCCGGCGCAGCGGCGCTGGCGATGGCCGCGTGCGGCGTGACCACGGGCTCTCCGGGGCAGGTGGGCAGCGCCGGAAGCACGAGCCAGCCCGGCGGCAAAAAGGGCGGTGCCAAGCCCAAGGGCACCCCGACGACCATCATCAGCAAGAAGGCGGCGGCAGGCCGCAAGACCAACATCACGCTGTTCAGTGTGTTCTCGGGCGACATCCAGAAGGGATGGATACAGCTCGCGCAGAAGTACGAGGGCGTACAGAAGGACGTGGGAGTCCAGATCATCTACTCGCCGGCGGGCTCGTCCGAGAACAACCCGAAGCTGCTCGCCTCGATCGCGGGCGGCAAGCCGCCGGACCTGGCCCACATGAGCCCCTTCAACACCGCGCAGTGGGTCGAGCTGGGCATCATGTCCGACCTAACGAAGTACGTCCAGCGCGACGGCATCAAGGGCGAGGACTTCTGGCCGATCTCCTGGGAGCAGATGAACTACAAGGGCAAGGTCTGGCAGGTCCAGTGGGACGCGGACCCGAACTTCCCGCTCTTCTGGAACCAGGACCTCTTCGAGAAGGTGGGGCTCGACCCCGACAAGCCACCGAAGACGATAGACGAGGTGGACGAGTACTCGAAGAAGATCAACCAGACGAAGAAGGGCAAGGTGACCCGGATCGGCATGATCCCCTGGGACACCTACGGTCCGAGCAACTCCCTCTTCACGTGGGGCTGGGCGTTCGGCGGCGACTTCTACGATCCCAAGAAGCAGGAGGTCACCCCGGACAACGACTACGTCGTCAGGGCGCTCGAGTGGATGGTCAACTACGCGAAGGACGTCGGCGGCCCCGACAAGGTGTCCGTCGCGCCGCCGAACCTGCAGCTCCACCCGTTCGGGACGGGCAACATCGGCATGGCGCCGCTGGTGACGCAGAACTACATCGAGATCACCCAGGCGAAGCCGAACATGAAGATCGGCCACGGCCTGCTGCCCTACGAGGGGCCGGGCGCAACGAAGCCGGGTCAGGGCGCGTGGCTCGGTGGCTGGGCCGTGTTCATCCCCACCGGCGCGCCGAACCCTGACGCGGCCTGGGACTTCATCAAGTGGTTCTCGGCGACGGACGAGGGCACGAAGGCCGAGTGGGACACCGTCAAGTTCATCCCGTGCTACAAGAAGGCGAGCGTCTTCAACGAGATCAAGAAGGACCCCGTGATGAAGGCGTACTACGACGTGATCGTGACGACGAGCCACGCGCGCCCGAACATCCCCGTGGGCGCTTTCTACTACGCTCAGCTCGACACTCAGGTCAGCAACGCCGTGTACGGCAAGGCCACCCCAATCCAGGCGATGAGGACCGCCAAGCAGAACACGATGAAGGAGTGGCGGCGCTTCGAGCAGCAGCACGGCTGAGCGCGGCATCCGCGGGCGGTGGGATCACCACCGCCCGCGAGCGCAAAGGAGCTTATCTACCATGGCAGCGATAAGCTTGAAGCAGGCCACGAGGCGCAGGTGGTCGGCACAGGGCCGGCACAACTTCCTGTGGGGCCTGTTCTTCACCTCCCCGGCGATCATAGGACTCCTGTGGTTCACCCTGTACCCGCTGCTGGCCTCGCTGTACTACAGCTTCACCTCGTACGCGATCTTCGGCAGCTACAAGTGGATCGGGCTGCAGAACTACGCCGACCTGTTCAGCGACGATACCTGGTGGATCTCCCTGTACAACACGGTCTACATCCTGGTGCTCTCCCTGCCGCTCGGCATCCTCGTGTCGCTCGCGCTCGCGATGCTCCTGAACATGCAGGTGAGGGGGCTGGCGCTGTACAGGACGATCTTCTACCTGCCGAGCATCGTGCCGGTCGTCGCGTCGGCGGTCGTGTGGGCCTACGTGTTCAACCCGCAGTACGGCATCCTGAACAACATCCTGTCGGTGATCGGGATCAACGGCCCGGGCTGGCTCTCGAGCCCCACGTGGTCCAAGCCCGCCCTCGTGATCATGGGTGTGTGGGGCACGGGCAACCTGATGCTGATCCTGCTCGCGGGCCTTCAGGACGTGCCGCAGGAGCTGTACGACGCGGCGAAGGTGGACGGCGCGGGGGCCTGGTCGCGCTTCCGCCACGTCACGGTCCCGTTCCTGAGCCCGCACCTGCTGTTCGCGCTCGTCACGGGGCTGATCGCGGGCTTCCAGTACTTCGCGGCGCCCTATGTGCTCACGGGGGGCGAGGGCGGCCCCGCAAGGTCTACTCTGATCGCCGCGCTGTACCTGTACCAGAACGCTTTTCGCTTCTTCCGGATGGGTTACGCGAGCGCGATGGCCTGGGTGCTGTTCGTGATCATCCTCGCGTGCACCGTGCTTACCTTCCGCATACTCAGCAGGCGCATCTACTACGGAGGTGCCTAGCAATGGCTACAGGACAGGGTCAGGAGAGCACCATGGTAGCCGAGACGCGGATCGGGCGGGCGAGGCCGATCGCTCTCGCCCGCCGCAGGACGCCCCGCAGGCTCGCGCTGAGCCTGCTCGCGCACGCCGTGCTCATCGTGCTCAGCGTGATCTTCATCATCCCGTTCTTCTGGATGGTCACCGGCTCCTTCAAGACCAGCCAGCAGCTCAACGCCTTCCCGATAGTGTGGTTCCCTGATCCGATAACGCTCGGGAACTACATATACGGGCTGCAGGCCGTGCCGTTCGCGCGCTACATCGGCAACAGCCTGTTCGTCTGCTTCTTCACCGTCGTGGGCGCGGTGCTGTCGAGCTCGATGGTGGCCTACGGCCTCGCGCGGATCAACTGGCCGCTGAGGACGCCGCTCTTCGTGATCATCCTCGGCACCTCGATGATCCCCTTCTACGTGACGATGATCCCCCTGTTCATCCTGTTCCGCAACATGGGATGGATCAACACGTACCTGCCGCTCATCGTGCCCGCGTTCTTCCTGCACCCGTTCTTCGTGTTCCTGCTGAGGCAGTTCTTCCTGACGATCCCCCGGGAGCTGTCGGAGGCGGCGCGCGTGGACGGCGCGAACGAGCTGAGGATCTTCAGCCAGATAATCCTGCCGCTCGCAAAGCCCGCGCTGGCGACGGTCGCGCTCTTCGCCTTCCTGAACGCCTGGAGCGACTTCCTGGGGCCGCTGATCTACCTGAACGACCCGAGCCTGTACACCGTCTCGCTCGGGCTGTCCTTCTTCCAGGGGCAGTACACTACCGAGTACGGGGCGCTGATGGCGGCGAGCACGGTGATGATCCTGCCGGTGATCGTGCTCTTCTTCTTCACCCAGCGCACGTTCATAC
>CADDYR010000197.1 GCA_902810765.1 Chloroflexota bacterium | reverse complement strand
GACCTGATCATCATCTACAACTCGGGCAGGTACCGGATGGCCGGACGGGGCAGCCTGGCGGGGCTGCTGCCGTACGGGGACGCGAACGCGATCGTGCTCGAGATGGCCCGGGAGGTGCTGCCGGTGGTCGGTCACACTCCCGTGCTCGCGGGGGTGTGCGGCACCGACCCCTTCAGGCTGATGCCGGTGTTCCTGCGCCAGCTCAGGGAGATGGGCTTTGTGGGTGTGCAGAACTTCCCCACCGTCGGTCTGTTCGACGGAAGGTTCCGCGCGAACCTGGAGGAGACGGGGATGGGCTTCGAGCTCGAGGTCGAGATGATCCGGCAGGCACGCGAGCTGGAGCTGCTCACCGCACCGTACGCGTTCACGTCCCAAGAGGCGCGCAGGATGGCGGAGGCGGGCGCGGACGTGCTCGTGGCCCACGTGGGGCTGACGACGTCGGGCGCGATAGGGGCGCGGACCGCGATCACGCTCGAGGAGGCGGCCGAGCGGGTGCAGGCGATGCAGGAGGCGGCCGCGTCCATCAACCCCGAGATCCTCGTGCTGTGCCACGGGGGGCCGATCGCGGGGCCGGAGGACGCTCGGTACGTGCTCGAGCGCACGCGAGGGGTGGTCGGGTTCTTCGGCGCCTCCAGCATCGAGCGGCTGCCGGTCGAGACCGCGATCACCGAGCACGTGCGCCGCTTCAAGAGCATCGCGCTGGGCGCCTGACTCGATCTGCCCCTCCATCAGGGCGGACCCCCAGACCGCTCCTGAGCCTCACGCGCTGCCGCGGCGCACCAGCTCGGTGCTCAGCACCTCTCTCGGCTGCCTGCGGTCTCCATCCGCCTCGGAGCCTTGCACCGCCAGCTGCGCCGCCCTGTGGCCGATCTCCGCGAGCGGGATGCGCACCGTGGTGAGCGGAGGGTCCACCTCCTGCGCGAGGGGAACGTCGTCGAAGCCGATCAGCGCCACGTCCTCGGGCACCCGATATCCCTCTCGATGGAGCAGCCCCATCGCGCTGACGGCCAGGCTGTCGTTCGCGGCGAGTATCGCTGTCGGCGGCTCCGGCAGGTCGAGCAGGCGGCGTGTCCCTGCTATGGCCAGCGAGGGGTCCCAGTCCTGGCCGCCCTCCACCAGGCGCTCGTCGAACGGCACCCCGGACTCGGCCAGAGCACGCTTGTAGCCCTCCAGCCGCGCCCTGGCCGTGGCGTACTTGAGGTCGCCCGCCAGGTGCGCCACGCGGCGGTGCCCTCTCTGGAGCAGGTACAGCGTCGCGCGGCGCGCTCCGCTCTCGTCGTCGAAGCCGACCGAGCCGAAGCCGAAGCGCTCCGAGGGAGCCTGTTCGATGCAGATGCAGGGGACACCGGTGTCCGCGATCAGCTCGAGCAGCGGATCTGTCTCCGGGGGATCCTGCACCAGCCGCACGACCACCGCGTCCAGCCGCCCGCTGCGCAGCAGCTCTTCAAGCCTGGACAGGCCCTCCCCGATCGCGATGGGATATATGAGCAGGTAGTATCCGCGGGACTTGAGCTCAGCTGTCAGCCCGGTCAGGATACCCGCGCTGTATGGCGATATGAACACGTCCAACGGGTTGAAGTCGTCGACCACGTACCCGACGGTGTGAGTGCGCCGGGCCCGCAGGCCGCGAGCGAAGGCGTTCGGGTGGTAGTCGAGCTCCTCGATCGCCCTGAGCACGCGCTCGGCGGTCTCGGGCGCGACCCCGCGCGGTCCCCCGTTGACGACGTACGAGACGACGGCGGGTGAGACGCCCGCCAGGCGCGCGACGTCGCGGTGGGTCACGCGCTTACTTCGAGGCATATAGTTCTCCTTGTGATGACGACTGCTGCTTCCGGGGCGCTCGCCGGCCGCGACACGCCGAAGCCTCCCCGAGGGACTCGCCCGGGACACCGGCTCGCGGAGGCCGCGTGGGCCACCCACCTCCATCTAAGCACGGTTCGAATCGGTTTGACAAGCGGCCCCTGCAGCTCTTGACCATCTGTTGGATACAGTATAAAATAGTCCGCAAGGCCGCCGGGGCGCGCCTCCCGGCGAAAGCGGGCGACGGCGGGACGCAGCCGGGCGCGAGGGGCGAGCGCGAAGGGAGTCGCTCGCGTGATCACCGACCCCGGCGCACCACACAAGGAGGATGACCGATGGCATCTTCGGGAAGGCAGGGATCGGCTCCGGACGGCCGGAAGTCCACGATCACGCGTAGGAGGTTCATCGGGCGCGCTCTCGCTCTTGGCCTTGCAAGCAGCTCGATTGGGGCCGCTCTCTCGGCCTGCGGCAGCGGAGGGCCGGGTCGGGCCAGGGCTGGGAGCCCAAAGGGGTCTACGTCCCCGAGCGCCCTGACGCCGCAGACGTCGCGGCAACAGGCGGGCAAGGGCACGGCGAGCCTGCTCTTCACCTTCTGGGGGTCGCCGAACGAGAAGAGGGCCGACACGAGCGCGGCGGCCTCCTTCAACAGGGCACATCCGAACATCCACGTGCGAGCCCAGCACGTCCCCGGGGACTACGTGACCAAGCTCACCACGATGCTCGCGAGCGGCAGCCCTCCGGACCTCGCCTACATGGTCCCCGGCACCGTTCAGCAGTGGGCGTCTGAGGGCAAGATACTGGACCTCGCCCCCTACTTCAAGCACGACACCACCAGGTACCTGCCGTCGACCTTCTGGAGGCTGGGCAAGGACAAGATCCTTGGGATCAGCCTCGCCGAGATCATGCTGATCTTCTACAACAAGGACCTGTTCGAGGAGGCTCGGATGGACCCCCCGCCGGCCAGAGCCGACGAGGCGTGGACGTGGGACAGGTTCGTGGACGTGGCCAGGAAGCTCACGAAGGACACGAGCGGCAACGACGCGACCAGCCCGAAGTTCGATCCGAAGAACATAGACACCTACGGCATCGCGTTCCCTCAGGGGGAGTACGGCTACATGCCGATGATCTGGAGCAACGGCGGGAGGTTCGCGAACCCGGAGGGGACGAAGCTGCTGCTGAACGAGCCCGAGGACGTGCAGGTGCTGCAGGACCTTCAGGACCTCATCTGCAAGTACCACGTATCGCCGACGCCCGCACAGACGCAGTCCATGCCCGCCACGAACATAATGATGCAGTCGCGCAAGGTGGCGATGGACTTCGACGGCCACTGGGCGGTGCTCGACTACAGCAGCACGAAAGGGCTCAACTGGGGCATAGGAGTGCTGCCCCGCTACAAGAAGCCGGTGACGATGAACCTGGGCGACCCGCTGGTCGTGTTCTCGGCAACCAAGTACCCGGACCAGGCGTTCGAGTTCTACAAGTGGGTCACCAGCCCCGAGCACTCCGAGCTGTTCAAGGACGGGCTGTGGCTGCCGTCGCAGCTGCGATACTACACGGATCCCAAGTGGCGGTCCAGGTGGCTCGAGGGCAAGAAGGGGGTCTACCCGCCCAACTCGAAGGAGACGATCGCCGACTACACGCTCCACAACGTGCCGCTCCAGCCGCCCGAGTACTGGCTGAAGAACCAGGTCGCCATCGCCGACAACGCGGTAACGCCTGCGATGGACCTGCTGTGGGGGAACAAGGCGACCGCCCAACAGGCGATGGACCTGGCGGTGAAGAAGGCACGTCCGCTGATGCAGGGCGTTTGGACGCCGCCGCAGAGCGTCTAGCGGGGGCTCGACTCATGAGATGACCGAGCGCGCCGATGGTCCTCGCTAACCGATTTGACAAATCGATTAACCGGGGTTATCATCGCCACCAAACCCGAGGAGAGGTGACCGGGGTGAGGAGCGCGTGGGCGCCTTCGGCGCGGACGAGGAGGGGGTGATGCTCGATAGCGTTGCACTCGAGCGATGTCGGGCAAGCGACAACCGGTTAGAGGTCTCGACGACCTGAGGAGGGTGATCCCAATGGAGGCACCAAGAGACAATGAGGCGCGTGCGGGTCTGCTGAGAGGCAGGTGCTCGCGTCGAGAGTTCATAAGGCACGCCCTCGCGGCGGGCGTCCTCGCGAGCCTGCCGGGCGCCGTGCTCGCCGCCTGCGGCAGCGGTGGAGCGTCCGGGGGAACCAGTGCGCAGAGCTCCAGCCGCTCCTCGTCCTCCGGCGGCATGACCCCGCAGAAGGGCGGCAAGTCCTCGAGCCGTGGCACTGCCAGCCTGCTGTTCACCTTCTGGGGCTCCCCCAACGAGAAGAAGGCGGTCGGGGACACCGCCAACCGCTTCAATCAGGAGCACCCCGACGTGCGCGTGCGGGTCCAGCACATCCCGGGGGACTACCAGACGAAGATCACCACCATGCTCGCCTCGGGCAAGCCGCCCGACATGGGCTACCTGGGCGGTGACTACACCATGCTGTGGGGCTCGCAGGGCAAGCTGCTGGTGCTGAACAAGTACTTCAGAACCGACCCCTTCCTGAAGGACACGATGCCGAACGCCTTCTACAAGATCGGCGACAAGATCATCGCCGCGAACACGGCCAACGAGATCAACCTGATCTTCTACAACCGCGACCTCTTCGAGGAGGCGAAGGTGGACCCGCCGCCGACGACCGCGGACAAGGCGTGGACGTGGGACGAGTTCCTGGAGGTGGCGAAGAAGCTCACGAAGGACCAGAACGGCAACGACGCCACGAGCTCCAAGTTCGATCCCGGCAACATACGGACGTACGGCGTATATCCTCTCGGCGGCTATGAGCCGTACGCTTCCCTCATCTACAGCAACGGCGGCAGGTTCGCGCACAACGACGGGACGAAGCTACTGGTGAACGAGCCCGAGACGGTGGACGTGCTCCAGAAGGTCCAGGACCTGATGTACAGGTACCACGTCGCGCCGACCTCGACGGTGACCAAGACGTTCCCTTCCGCGAACATAATGATGCAGTCGCGCAAGGTGGCGATGGAGATGGGCGGCCAGTGGGAGATACTCGACTACACCCACACCAACGGCCTCAAGTGGGGGATGGGCGTGCTGCCCGTGTTCAAACAGCCCAGGATAACCATCTTCGGCGGCGCCACGGTGATATTCAAGGCGACGAAGTATCCGGACCAGGCGATCGCGTTCGACAAGTACCTGATGAACCCGGAGAAGTGCGACCTCTTCAAGCTCGGTCTCTGGATGCCCCTTCAGAAGAGGTACTACACCGATCCCTCCGCGAGGGACAAGTGGCTCGAGGGCCAGAAGGGGGTCTATCCGCCCGAGGCGAAGGAGGTGCTCCAGGGGAGCTACATACTGAACGACTCGCTGCCGCCGCCCGAGTACTGGCTGAAGAACTACACCGAGATCGCGGATAAGGCGCTGAACCCCTCCTTCGACCTGCTGTGGAACGGCAAAGCCACGGCCCAGGAGGCGATGGACAAGGCGGTCGCGCGCTCGAAGGGGCTCATGAAGGGGACCTGGACCTCGCCCCCAGGCCTGCTTACGAGCTCGGGCGGCTGAGGGGCGGACGGTGGCCGGGGACGCCGATAGCAGGAGGACGGCACGATGGCGACTTTCGATCTGCGCACCCTTGGCGCGAAGACCTCCAGCGGGGGGCTGACCACCCAGCGACGTAGGGAGGCGATGTGGGCGTGGCTGTGCGTCGCCCCCGCGGTGCTGGGCTTCGCGCTGCTGTCGGTAGGCCCGATCGTCGCAAGCTTCCTCATCTCGTTCACCGACTGGCCGATAGTGAGCACGCCGCACTGGGTGGGGCTCGACAACTACAGGCAGATGTTCACCTCCGACCCGCTGTTCTGGCAGTCGCTGAAGGTGAGCTTCATATACTCCCTAGGGAGCGTGCCGCTGGACATGCTCTTCGCGTTCGCGCTCGCGGTGCTGCTGAACCAGAAGATACGGGGGCTGCCCATCTTCCGCACGATCTTCTACCTGCCCTCGATCATCCCCTACATCGCGAGCAGCGTGCTCTTCATGTGGTTCTTCAACCCCGACTTCGGCCTGCTGAACGCGATCCTGGGGGTGTTCGGCCTGCCCAAGCTGCAGTGGATCTACAGCACCACCCTCGTCATCCCCTCGCTCATCCTGATGAGCATGTGGGGGGTAGGGGGGATGATGATCATCTTCCTCGCCGGGCTGCAGGGGGTGCCGCGGCACCTGTACGAGGCGGTGGAGGTGGACGGAGGCAACGCCTGGCACAAGCTGTGGCACGTGACCGTGCCAATGCTCACGCCGGTCATATTGTTCAACCTCGTGCTGAGCATCATCGGGGCTCTTCAGACGTTCACCCAGGCGTACGTGATGACCCAGGGAGGGCCGGACAACGCCAGCCTGTTCTACGTGCTGTACCTGTACCGGACGGCGTTCCAGGAGGGCCAGATGGGCTACGCCTCGGCCCTCGCCTGGGTGCTGTTCGTGATCATCGTGGTCCTTAGCGTGCTCGTCTTCCGATCCTCCGGTAGATGGGTGTACTACGAGGGAGGTGAGAAGTAGAGATGGCGACGATCTCAGGAAGCGGAACCGCCTCTCGCAGGATGGGAGCCGCCGCCCGTCGTCGGCTCGGGCAGGGGATCGCGTACGCGCTGTGCATCCTGGGCAGCATCATCATGCTGATCCCGCTCGCCTGGCTGGTGCGCAGCTCGGTGATGACGCTTGGGCAGATCTTCATCTTCCCGCCCCAGTGGATCCCTGATCCGCTCGCGCTCAGCAACTACCCCGATGCGTTCACCACGGTGCCCTTCCTGCTGTACTTCAAGAACACGATGACGATCCTCATGCCCGCCGTGGTCGGCACGGTGGTGACCTCTTCGCTCGCCGCGTTCGCGTTCGCGCGCCTCAGGTGGAGGGGGCGCGACCTGGTGTTCGGCTTCTTGATGACCACGCTGATGCTGCCGTACGTGGTGACCCTCATCCCCACCTTCCTGGTGTGGTCGCACCTGGGGCTCGTCAACACCTTCGTGCCGCTCATCCTGCCCGCCTGGTTCGGCGGAGGCATATTCAACATCTTCCTGCTGCGCCAGTTCTTCCGAACGATACCACGCGAGCTGGACGAGTCGGCGGTGATAGACGGGGCGAACCCGATACAGGTGCTCTGGTACATCATCGCGCCCCTGAGCCGCCCCGCACTCATCACGGTTGCGATCTTCTCGGCGCTCGCCGTGTGGAATGACTTCCTGGGGCCGCTGATCTACCTGAACGACTCGAACAAGTTCACGCTGGCTCTCGGCCTCAACTCGTTCGTCGGGCTGTACAGCTCACAGTGGCAGCTGCTGATGGCCGCCTCCACGATGGTGCTCGCCCCGGCCGTGGTAGTGTTCCTCATCGCCCAGAGGTACTTCGTGGAGGGCATCACCCTCACGGGCATGAAGGGATAGGCTCCGGCCCCTTCGCAGGATCGGTGGGCAGGGTCCGAGGCGTACGAATCAGACACGCGTAAGAGCAGAAGGAGTGAGAAGCAGATGTCGGTATCGAGCCGTACGATCGCGCCGGTGGTGGATACCTCGCGCAGCCCGCACGCCAGATTGAGGCCCCTGTCGGTGAGCGCTGTCGAGCTCAGGGACGACTTCTGGGCGCCACGCCTGGGAGTCAACGCCGAGACGACGATCCGGTCTCAGCTCGAACATCTGGAGGAGTCGGGAGTGCTGGACAACTTCAGACGGGCGAGCGGAAAGATAGAAGCGCCGTTCCGGGGCCCGGTGTTCAGCGATTCCGACGCTTACAAGTGGCTGGAGGCAGCATCGTGGAGTCTTGCGGGCAGGGAGGACCCCGAGCTCGGCGCGCTCGTGGACTCGGTGATCGAGGAGGTGGCCTCAGCCCAGGAGCCGGACGGCTACCTGAACACGT
>CADDYR010000196.1 GCA_902810765.1 Chloroflexota bacterium | reverse complement strand
CTCCATCCTCCCAGCCGAGCTCGACCGCCTCTATCCCCGCCTCGACGAGACGCGGGACCATTCGTCTCGCGTCGAGCCCCGGCTCCAGCGACACGATCAGCCCCAGCGATTCGAGCCGGGACGCGACCTCCGACTGAGTCATCCCCTCTCCTTCTTCCCGTCCAGCGAGTCCACGAGCCGGCACAGCCGCTCCCTGGCGCCCGCCGATGGCGGTCCGTGGCCGCTCACCGCCACGTCGAACTCGTGCTCCAGCAGCCTGTGGAGCGACCGCTTCTCGGCCTCGCGGTCCTGCGAGAGCAGCCTCGGGCTCATCCTGAAGCGCTCGCCCGTCACGAACGCGTCGCCGGCGAACAGCACGTTCCTCCAGAGCAGGCACACGTGGCCGGGAGTGTGCCCGGGCGTGTGGATCACCCGCAGGCCGTCGATCACCTGGCCGTCCTCGAGCGGGTGGAGCCTGGGAGGCATGGGATAGCTCAGGCGCCACCGCAGGACCTCCGTCGCGAGGGCGCGCGCCAGGGGACGCGATCGCCTCCTCTCGAGCAGAGCGGGCACGTCCAGCGGATGGACATACGCGGGCATACCCGTGACCCAGCACAGCTCCGGCGCGCTGCCCGCGTGATCCAGGTCCGCGTGCGTGAGGATCAGCCTTCGAACGTCGTTCACGCTGTATCCGAGGTGCGTCGCCACGTAGCCCGCGATGTGACCCGCCTGCTGCGGCGCGCCACAGTCAATCAGCGTCGGCACTGGATCGAGCACCACGAAGCAGTGCGTGAAACGCCCTACCTCGATCTGGTGGACGCCGGGCACGACCTCCATCGAGACCAACACCTCCTGGGATCCTCCCGGCACACAGCAAGAAGGTGGCCGACGACCCCCGCGCGGGGCGTCGTCTATAATGGGGCTGCCGACGCTTCGAAAGGCAACAGTCTTCGCCACAGAAAGGGCGGCCTGCGGATGCTCCTCTTCAACACTCTGTCGGGCAGGAAGGAACAGTTCGTCTCCGGCCCGGAGGTCTCGGTGTACGTGTGCGGCATCACGCCATACGACACTACCCACCTCGGGCACGCCTTCCTGTACGTCTTCTTCGATGTGCTCATCCGTCACCTCGAATCCAAAGGGTACAGGGTGACCTACACGCAGAACGTCACGGACATAGACGACGACATCCTGCGTAAGGCGGCCGAGCTGCATATGGACTATCGTGAGCTCGCGCAGAGGGAGACGGCGCAGTTCGTGCGCGACCTCGAGGCCCTCAACGTGCGGATGCCCGATCACTTCCCGTGGGCCACGGGGGAGATCGCGCAGATGGTCGAGATCGTCGAGGCCCTTCTGCACAAGGGCCACGCCTACCAGCGCGACGGCAGCGTGTACTTCGACATCAGCACGTACCCCCGGTACGGCGAGCTCTCCAGGTGCAGCCGCGACGAGATGATCGAGCTGGCCCGCGAGCGGGGAGGCAACCCCGAGGACCCGCTGAGGGACGACCCCCTCGACTTCCTGCTCTGGCAGGCTGCGAATCCCGGAGAGCCCGCCTGGCCGAGCCCCTGGGGACCGGGCAGGCCGGGGTGGCACATCGAGTGCACCGAGATGTCGCTACGCTATCTGGGGCATCCCGTCACGATCCACGGCGGCGGGGCGGACCTCGTGTTCCCGCACCACGAGAGCGAGCGCGCACAGTCGGAGTGCTATATGGGCGAGCAGCCGTTCGTGCGCTACTGGGTGCACACGGCGATGCTCGAGTATCTCGGGGAGAAGATGAGCAAGAGCCTGGGCAACCTCGTGCTCGTCTCGGAGCTGCTGAAGACCCACACCCCGGACGCCGTGCGCCTGGCACTGCTCTCCCACCACTACCGCCGGCCCTGGGAGTTCACCGAGCCGGTGATGACGGAGGCACAGGCCCTGTCCGACCGGCTCGCTCGAGCCGCCGCGCTGAGCTCCGGCTCGAGCGGGAGCGTGGAGTCGGCCGACCTGGCCGGGAGGTTCTGGGCCGCGCTCGACGACGACCTCGACACGCCCTCCGCGATCGCCGCTCTCCGCGAGCTGTCGGGCCGGATCGAGGCGGGAGGGGAGGCGGGGAAGGATATCACGGAAGCGCAGGAGGAGCTGCGCGGGCTCGGCGCGGTGCTGGGGCTCACCCTCGGGAAGCGCCGCTCGGCCGAGCCGGAGCCGGCCTAGCCGGCGGCCGCGCTACCCGCTCGCGAGCTCGATGCCTCCTCGGGCGTCCAGCCTCCCCCTCAGCCAGCCCGTCACGTCGCGCAGCTCCTCCTCGTCCACGAAGTGGGCTATCGGGTACTCACGGTAGGTTAGGTTCACCTTCAGGTTCGAGAGGTACACGCGGGTGCTCCTGGCCATCCCTATCGGGATGACGGGGTCCTCCGTGCCGTGCGCGACGAAGAAGGGCAGCCCCCGGACGAGCTCGCGCGGTACGTGCAGCCTCGAGCTGATCGGCAGGTAGCCGCTCAGCATCATCGCTCCCGCCACGCGCTCGGGCCGCGTCAGCGCGAGCGCGCCCGCCATCAGCGCGCCCTGGCTGAACCCCAGTACGTACACCCGGTCCGGATCGAGGCCGTGCCCGCCCACCACGTCGTCCACGAACCGGGAGAGCAGGCCGAGCGATGTCTGAAAGGTCTCGGGCTCCGGATAGCCCGCCTCGAGGAACTCGTACCAGTGGTAGCCGACGCCCAGGCTGTACGGCGCACGGGCGGATATCACTACCAGCCGGGGATCGAGATACGACGCCAGCTCGAGCAGGTCCACCTCGTCGCTGCCCCGCCCGTGCAGCATCACGAGGCAGGGCGGCCTCCCAAGCGTCTGCTCCCTGGCCGGCAGAGCCCTGTACACCAGCGCGGTCTCGACCAGCGGCAACGGATCCAGCAGATACTCGTCCACTTCCCTGACGCCTCCCCCTGGGCAGCCCTCGCGCTCTCCGCGGGAGCGGCTCCCTCGCACGTCAATGATAGCTCGATTCCGGTTCGGCGGCTACGGGCACAGCAGCGCGAGCCCCGTGTCCTCGTCCTTCCGACGCTCGATCCTGCCCGGAAGCACGTCCAGCACCAGCTCGAGCGTGCCGCCGACCGTCGCCTCGCGCACGTGACCGCCGACCGTGCTCCCGTCCATCCTCGCGAACACGGCGTGCGTGTGCGCCCACGGCTCGCCGTCGCGGATCGAGACGTTCCCGCTCCAGGCCACCACCTCCGCATCCTCCCGCAGCTCGTTCCAGACGTACTCCTTTATGTCCAGCCGATAGAACCCGAACACCGCGTGGCTCACGGCTCCGATCGCGGAGAAGGCGCCGAACTCGATGCCCTTCGACTTCAGGAATTCGTGGAACACCTCGGTCGTGTTCTCCCCGCGCTGGAAGCGCAGCAGGTACCCGCCGTCGTACTCCCGATACTGCAAGCTGAATCCTCCCTTCGGTGTGAGCTCGGTCGCTCAGGACCGTAGCAAGGGCGCTGCCACGTCCTGGAGCCGCGCGCGGTACGCGAGCCCGCCGGAGCCGCTCGCGAGCATCGCGCTCCTCACGGGGCCGAGCAGCTCCGGGATCGGCATCCACCGGGCGGCCGCGATCTCCCTCGTGTCGATCGGGCTCGGCTCGCCGGATACCCACCGTGCCTCCACGACGTGCGTGGTCCAGTCCTGGCTCCGCCCCTCCCAGTCGAAGGTGACCTCGCACCTCAGCAGGTACCGCTCGACCTCCACGACGAGCCCGGTCTCCTCGTAGGCTTCGCGCTCCGCCCCGTCCTCCAGCCGCTCCCCCGGCCTGACGCCGCCGCTCGGCGCCCTCCAGACGCCGGGCAGATAGCTCGGCTTCCGGATGACCGCGAGACGGCCGTCCCGCGGCACCATTATCGTGATGTCGTGCGTTCGGCCCCTCCGCGCACTCTCGACGACCCTGAGCCACTCGGCCTCGTGTCGCATCTCCGCGCTCATCCGGACCTCCGCGGGGTGGCCGAGCCGCAGCTCGGCCGAGCGGACAGCCTCCTGAGAGAGGTTCACCTGCTACTCCCTCGGGTAGACGTGAGCGCCCGAGTCCCTGTCCCCGGATTCCACCGGCTCGCGGCTCTCCCGCCTCCTGTGCCTCAGCAGGACGACCAGCGCGACCGCCAGCGCCACGGCCACGCAGACCGCCGGCAGGACGATCTCGGAGCGCGGCACGACATCAATCCACTCGCCGACTATCGGGTCCGTCGCGATCATCTCGCCCGCCGCGTACGCGAGGATGCCCGCGCCCACCCAGGCCAGCCAGGGCAGCCTCGTCATCAGGAACGTCACGAGCCCTGATCCGGCCAGGATGATCGGGATGCTCAGGACGAGGCCGACTATCATGAGCCAGAGGTGGCCCTCCGCAACGCCCGCGATCGCGAGTATGTTGTCCAGGCTCATCGCCAGGTCCGCGATGACGATCGTCTTGATCGCGCCGAGCAGGGTCGAGCTCTCCGCGACCGCGCTCTCCGTCTCGCTCTCGGGCGAGAGCAGCGTGATCGCGATGTACACCAGCACGAGCCCCCCTATCGCCTCCAGCATGGGAACCTTCAGGAGGAACGCGGCCAGCGCGGTGAACACGATCCTCAGCCCGACCGCCGCCGCCCCGCCCAGCACTATCGCCCTCGACCGCTGAGACGAGGGAAGCCTGCGCGCCGCCATCGCGATCACGACCGCGTTGTCGCCGCTCAGCACCAGGTTGACGACGACTATGCTCAGCAGCTGGCCGATCAGCTTGACGTCCATGACACCCCCGGTGGCCCCATTGTACAGCGTGCGCTTCTTTCGCATCGGTGACTATTGACCTGCGCGCGCGACCGGCTTACGATACGCGCAGAAAGGGAAGAGGACAGCGTGGCATCGAACTCTCGTGGCTCTCCCGTCGTGCTCGCCGTGTTCGCTCACCCGGACGACGAGTGCATGCCCTGCGGAGGCACGCTGGCGGGCCTCGCCCGCTCGGGCGCCGAGGTCCACCTGATCTGCGCGACCCGGGGCGAGGCTGGCGAGATCGCGGACCCGTCGCTCGCCGCGCGCGAGGCGCTGGGAGACGTGCGGCAGCGGGAGCTCGTGTGCTCCTGCGAGGCACTTGGGATCCACCCCCCGATCTTCCTGGGATACCGCGACTCGGGTATGCGGGGCGCCGACACGAACAGCCATCCCGAGAGCTTGGCCTCCGCACCTCTCGAAGAAGTCGCGTCGCGCATCGGACAGCACCTCGCCCGGCTCCGCCCGAGCCTCCTGCTGACCTTCGACCCGACGGGCGGGTACGGTCACCCCGACCACGTCGCCGTTCATCTGGCCACGATGCGCGCGCTCGGAGCCTACCAGGCGCGAGAGGACCTCCTCGTGCTGTTCCCGGTCATACCCCGCGGGGCCATCCTCCGCTCCCTGGAGGATCTGAAGCTGGCGGGGGTCGAGATCCCGGACCTTGGCGACGTGGATCTCGACGAGGTCGGGACGGCAGACGAGGACGTGAACCTGCGCATGGACGTGAGCGACCTGCTCGACGCGAAGATGCGATCGCTGGAGTGCCACGCGACGCAGCGGAACTCCCTCGGCCCCTGGATGCACGCGCCACGGGACGTCCTCCGAAAGTTCGCGTCCACCGAGTACTTCGTGCAGGCGCAACCGGCGGCGAAGGGGGCGCGCGAGGCGACGCCGGGAGAGGTCCTGGGCCGAGGGGCTATGAAGGCGGATCCAGCACCAGAGGAGGAGGCGGAATGAGCACTGCACCTGCAGCCGATCTCGACAGGTACATCGAGGGCAACCTCAACAGGTCGATCGAGGAGATGAAGCGGCTCTGCGCCGTGCCGAGCGTGGCCGCGCAGGGGAGGGGACTCGGGGAGTGCGCCGAGCTGGTGGCCGCGCTCCTGCGCGAGCGAGGCTTCGAGGCCCGCGTCATGGAGGTGCCCTCCGCGCCGCCTGCCGTGTACGCCGAGCGCAGGGGCACGTCCGACAGGACGCTCCTGTTCTACAACCACTACGACGTGCAGCCGGCCGAGCCGCTCGAGCTGTGGGAGACGCCGCCGTTCGAGCCGTCCGAGAGGGAGGGCAAGCTGTTCGCGCGCGGCGTGGCCGACGACAAGGGGCACATCGTGTGCCGGCTCGCGGCCCTCGACGCCGTGCTCGCAAGCTACGGCGACCTCCCGTGCAACGTCAAGTTCCTGATCGAGGGCGGGGAGGAGATCAGCTCCCCCGGCATCCCCGAGTTCGTGTCCCGGCACCGCGACCTGCTCGCCGCCGACGCCTGCATCTGGGAGTCGGGCGGCGTGGACTACGACGACCGGCCGGACATCACGCTCGGGATGAGGGGCATCTGCTACGTCGAGCTGAGGGTGCGCACCGCGAGCCGCGACGCGCACTCCGGCTTCGGCGGCTCGATCATGCCGAACGCCGCCTGGCGGCTCGTCTGGGCGCTCAACGCGATCAAGGGAACGGACGGCCGCATCCGCGTGCCCGGTCACTACGACAGCGTGCGGGAACCCTCGGCGAAGGACGTGGAGCTGCTGGAGGCGCTGCCGGACCAGGAGCAGCAGATCAAGGAGACGTACGGGATCTCCGAGTTCCTGCACGGGCTGACGGGCCTGGAGCTGAGGAGGGCGGCGGTCTTCGAGCCCACCTGCACCATCTGCGGGCTGTCCTCGGGCTACGAGGGCGACGGACCGAAGACGGTCCTGCCCGCGTACGCGATGGCGAAGGTGGACTTCCGGCTCGTGCCCGACCAGACGCCCGAGGGAGTCGTCGAGAACTTGAGGCGATATCTGGAGCGCGAGGGATTCGGGGACGTCGAGGTGACCTTCCTAGGGGGAGAGCGCCCCGCGAAGGTGGACCCGGACGACCCGTTCGTACAGATGACGATCCGGACCGCGCGGGAGGTGTACGGCCAGGAGCCGGTGGTCCGCCCCATCGTCGGGGGCTCGGGGCCGATGTACCCGTTCGTCGTGGACCTGGGCCTGCCCGTCTCCAACACCGGCATCGGCTATCCTCACGCAAGGGCGCACGCACCGAACGAGCACGTCCGCCTCTCGGACTTCGTGCTCGGCACCCGGCACACGGCGCGCGTCATCTCCGAGTTCGCCTCCACGCGCTCCGCTCGGTAGCGGGGGCTCGCGATGTGGACGCACAGCTTTCAGGTGAACACGGGCGACCGCGCCGCGGTGCTCGACGTCACGCAGCAGATCAACCGGGCGATCTCGGGGCTGGGGGACGGTTTGCTCAACGTCCTGGTGCCCCACGCGACCGCGGGACTGGCGGTGATGGAGACCGGCTCGGGGAGCGAGACGGACCTGCTCGACCGCCTGGACGAGCTCCTGCCCCCGTCGGCGGGCTACGTCCACCGCCACGGCTCCCCGGGCCACGGTCGGGACCACATCCTGCCGGCGTTCATCAGCTCGAGCCTAGTGTTGCCGGTGCGAGGCGGGAGGCTCGACCTGGGCACCTGGCAGTCGGTCGTGATCGTGGACACGAACGCGGACAATCCCACGCGCACCGTGAGGCTGAGCTTCATAGGCGGATGAGGTCGGGCGCGCGGAGCCGGCCTTGACACCTGGGATGGGGTGCGCTAATATTCTAGTGCCCTCCGGGAAGGGGGGCGACGCGAGGCCGAGACGAGGAGGAACACTTCCAGGAGTTGGGGGTGTTCCTTTTTGGCGGCCGACGCGGGCACCTTAACAGGGGAATAGAAGAAGCTTTGATTTTGCCGTAAGGGCAGGGTTACCAAAGAGGCGGGCAAGCTAGTAAGGGCGCGGGGCGGATGCCTTGGCGTCCGGAGCCGAAGAAGGGCGTGGC
>CADDYR010000195.1 GCA_902810765.1 Chloroflexota bacterium | reverse complement strand
CGTTCACGCCCTGGGGCGGAAAGCCCTACATCCCGTACCCTCCGAGCGTCTCCTACCCCGCGTACCAGGCGTACGTGTGGATCCGCGAGCACACGCCGAGGGACGCGATCATCCTGGCGAACGGCTACACGCAGGGCAGCATCGGCGCGATCGCCCGGCGCGACGGCTGGCTCGATGGGCGATCGCCGTACCTCGAGGCGCCCGAGTGGCGCGAGGAGGCCACCCTCGCCGTCCTGCGGGCGCGAGAGTACTTCCTCGATCCGAAGGGCCACGCCTCGGACCTGCCCGTGCCGGTGGATTACGTGGTCGTCGGGAAGCCGGACATCGTGCTCGGCGGATCGTACTTCCCGGTGAACCTGCAGGAGCTGCTCAGCTCGCCTCAGCTCGAGCTCCTGCGCTCGTTCGGGCACGGCGAGGTGCTGGTCTTCAAGGTGGTCCACCGTCGGACGAGCCTCTCCCAGGGCGACCGCCGGGGACCGGTGATGCTCCGCCCGGTCGGCGGGGCACATGGACGCGATGCGTCGGCCTGCCCCTGCTAGGCGAGGCTCCGGCGTGCGACAGCGCTCCAGGGATGGATGACGATGACCGAGCTATTCCGGATCGTGATCGCCCTCCTCGTCACCTTCCTGGGCTCCGGCTGGCTGCTCGGTCTGGTCCTGACCCCGAACAGGCTCGGGATGAGCGCTCGGTCGCTGCTCTCCCTCGCCCTCGCCGTGCCTGCGACGTTCCTGTTGTCACTTCCGGGCCTGGTCACGCACCACCTGGGCCGAGCCTCGGTCGTGGCCCCCCTGCTGATCCTCGGCGCACTGGCCGCGGGCCGCGTCGCGCTCGCTCGAAAGCAGGCGCTACGTCCGGATTGGCCGCGCGAGCTGGTCAAGAGCGTTCCCCGTAACGCCTTGCTCCTGGTGCCGGGAGGGCTCGCAGGCTGGTTCTGTGTGCTCGGCCCGCAGGTCGCGCTCATACAACCCGACGGCATCCCCGCCTACGGGCCAGCGACCTGGTACTACTGGCGCCTCGTTCGTGACGTTATGTCACACGGAGGGCTGCCCGACACGCTCAGCGAGTGGGCTGGCGCTCGCCCATTCCCGGTCGAGTACGCCGTGATGACGGTTCACACGGCGGCGAGCTCCCTGCTCGCCGGCGGCGCGGACCTGGAGATGCTCAACGTCTATCGGGTCGCGATGGTCGTGGTCGCGCTGGCCGCCTCCTACGCGCTGTGGCGTCGCTGGATGCCGCCGTGGTGGGCGTGGGTGGCCGCGCTCGTCGCGATGTCCGGCACATACGTCTCGACCAAGTTCTTCACGTACGTGCCGGAGGCTTTCGGGCTCGTGCTGGTGCTGTGGTCCGCGTGGCTGCTCGACGAGGCGCTCGAGAGGAGGTCGGTGCTCTGGGCGGCGATGGCGGGCCTGCTGTCCGCCTCGGCGCTCCTGTCGCACGCCGAGGTCTGGCTGCTCACCCCGCCCGTCTGGCTCGGCATCCTGCTGAGCCGGGCAGCGCCGGCGGTCGTCGAGTGGCTGGGGAAGTCAGGACGGCCGAAGGGAGATCGAGACCTTGCAGGCGTGGCCCGAACGGCACTCGCGGGGGGAGCGGCCCTGCTCCTCTTCTGGGCCCTGGGCAGCGTAGTGACCGGCGGAGGCGCGAGGGTCGCGGGCCTGGTGACGGGTCACGGCATCACGGGCTCTCACGTCGCAGCTGCTTCCGGCCACGACCCGACCTGGGAGCTGCTGGTGGCCATGTACCCGGAGTATGCGGGACAAAGCGCGCCCGACATATGCGGCTCCCTCGGCCCGGCGCTCCTAGGTAGCGACTGGTTCCGGGGCGTGAACTTCGCCTCGGCACCCAGAAGGGCTGTCCTGATGCTCTCGCTCCTGGCGGTACTCGCAGCCGCCGTCCGCTGCCGTCGCGCGCGGAACGGCCTGATGGTCTGGGCGGTATACCTCGCCGGCCTGCTGGTCGTGGTCGGCGCCATGTGCTCCGTGTATCACACCTACATACCAGAGAGGGCGGCGTGGCGCATCGAGGAGTACGGCGTGCTCGCGGCAACCGTCCTGCTCGTCGGAGCCGCGGCTGCTGCGTCCGTCGGGCTCCGCGACATTGTCCGATGGGTGATCCGTGGCCGTTCCCGGCCCCAGGTAGTCGCAGGAGCCGTCGGGCTCCTCGCGACCGCGGCGCTCAGCCTGGTGCTCCTGCTCGCGCTCACGCCCGCCGGGCCGTCCAAGTACCAGCACCACGGACCGAGCATCTCGGCCGAGGGGTATCGGGCGCTGAGGTGGATGGACGAGCACGTGACCCACGGCTCGGTGGTGATGGCGAACGGCTACACCGAGGGGAGCCTTGGCGCGATAGCTCGCGTGAACGGGTGGACGGACGGCCGAGCGCCGTATCTAGAGCCCTGGCGGGACGAGGCCGCCCGGAGGCTGCTTCGGGCGCAGGCGTTCTTCCGCGACCCCTCTGCGAACGCCTCGCTCCTACCTCGGAGGGTACAGTACGTGCTGGTCGCGACGACGCCCGGAGCCAACCTGGGCGGAACGTACTTCCCCGCGAGCGTGGACGGCCTGATGAGGTCCCCCGAGCTGCGACTCGTGCACGACTTCGACGGCCGCGTGCTGCTGTTCAGGGTTGCCAGGCGCCCCGCCTAGGCCTCACAATGAGCACCCAGCCGTTCTCGAACACGGTCCTGTACCTGTCCTTGAGCTCCGCGAAAGGCCGCCAGTCTATCTCGGGAGGGCCGGTCCAGGTGGTGCCGTCCGGAAAGCGCTTGTACAGCACGATGTACCGCACGTCGTACTTTCGAAAGATCGCGCCGTCCCTTGCGCTCTCGGGGTGATACAGCACCCACAGCGCGTCTCGGAGGGAGCGGTCTCCCTGTGGCGGCAGGTCGCGGCGCTGCTGCAGCTGCCAGGCGGAGTAGGTCTGGAGCCCCGTGTACCCTCCCATCGCGAGCATCGCCCGGCTGGGCACCTGGTTGTACTTGGGGCTGACGATGATCGTGCCGCCCGTGTTGTGCTCGCGGAGCCACTCTCCTGCGGCGCCGATCTGCGGGGTGGTCAGCAGCCGCTCGCTCGGCCCGCTCGCCGTCGCGATGTTCTGGATTCCCTGGTACTCCGCGGCCAGGAGCACCACGACCAGCGCCGCGGCCGTGACGGGCCGGCGCTGGTCCAGCGAGCGCAGCACCGTCACCAGCCCGAACGCGCCCAGGATCGCGATCGGGATCGCGGCGTCCCGCTCGAACCGGTGAGGGAAGCCAGTCTGCCATGCCCTGCTGCCCCAGTACATCAGGGCTGCCCAGATCACGAGGGCGACGCTCGTGAGCGCTCGAGTGTACCCTGCGCGCCGGATCGTGATTGCGAGCAGCACCGCACCGAGTATCCCGAGCCAGATGGCCGGCTGAGTGATCGTCTGAAACACGTTCCACACGTCGTAGGGCGGCTGGGTGCCTATGACCGCCGCCCCCGAGTGGAGCGCCTCGCTCGAGGCGCGTGCGCCGACCAGACGTCCGACGATCGCCGGAAGGTCGTAAGGCCCCCAGGCGTACGCAAGCGAGAGCACCCCGAGTGCGGCCAGGGACAGCACGACCACCGCGGCCCGGCGCCGGTCCCGGACGAGCAGGAGCGGCACGAATATGATCGCCAGCACCGCGATCACGACCGCCAGGTAGATGGTCGAGACGGTGTGGTAGAAGACGACGGAGGCGCCCAACAGGGCGGAGAGCCCGGCCCACCTCCACGACGGCCGGGCGATCGTCTGCAGGAAGGCGGCGATGGCGAGCACCATCAGGAACTCCGCCCCGATCAGGTTCGGGTACATCGCGTCGTTGAAGTACAGGTAGGGGCTGTTCACGAGCACGCCCGCGATCCCCGCCGCCGCGATGCCGTAGGGCCTGCCCCAGAGCTGTCGGGCGATCGAGTAGCACGCGAGGGCGGGCAGCACGAGCGTCGCGGGAGCCAGCACCGGGAATATCTCCAAGGGTCGCAGCCCGCTCAGACGCGAGAGGTCCGCGGTCAGGAACTCGAAACCCGGAGGATACAGCATGAAGGACTGCGCCGAGCCCCTGGACATGACGAGCGCCGCCAGGATCGCGTGCGAGTACTGGTCCACCCCACGCACGAACGGCCAGTCGTGCCTCAGGGGACCGATGTAGCCCTTGATCAGCGTGACGGCGATCACGGCGGCGAACAGGACGCCCTCCACCACCCGCGCGGCTCGCGGGTGTCCGGCGAGCGACCGCAACGACTCCGCCGGGAGCAGCGTCGGACCCCGCCGTGCGACGACTCCGAGCTGGGCGAGCCCGGAGACGGCGAGCAACGCCGCCATCACCAGTACGTACCTGGGATCGGGCTGCCGTGCGGAGATCAGCACGTAGAGCATCAGGCCGGCGCTGAGCAGCAGCGGCAGCAGCGCGACCGGCGAGAGCGAGTACGCCGGCTGCCCGGCGGGCTCGTACTTCGCGGCCGGTGCCCGCAGCCACATGTACGCGAGCAGCCCGCCCACGAACACGATCAGGCTGGAAGCTCCAGCGTTCCAGAGAGAAACGCCACCCCCGAAGATCCTCGTAAGGATCAGAGAGACCGTCGGCACGAGCGTGATCGAGAGGGCCACCGAGTAGGCGACTCGCTGGACCGGGTCGGCGCCCGCGCACAACAGGCGGGCCCAGAAGTATCCGGGCACGAACGCCACGAAGAAGGCCGCGATGACCGCCAGGATCAGGTCGTGGATCATCTCGCCCCATTCTATCAGTCCGCGGCTACTCCCCCTCGCACCGCTCCTCCGCGCTCCACAACCGCATCGGCGGCAGGTACTCGCCGACGAGGGTCCGCGCCCACCACGCGCCCGTCCGGCGTCGCTCGTCGGCGCTCGTGAATCTGTAGCGATACAGGAGCGCGCGCACGTACCTCGGGGGACGGTCCGCGAACGGGCTGCTCCTGAGCAGCCGGATCGTCGCGCGGTCGTTCGCCAGAAGCTTCTCGATAAGCGTGAGGAGCCACGGGTGCTGCCACGGGGTGGACATGGCCGCGAACCACATGAGCCAGTCGAGGCGCAGGTGGTACGGAGCCACCTGCGGAGGGCGGCGCTTGGGGTTTCCCGGCTTCCCCTTGAACTCGTACTCCTTCCAGCGTGCCCGCGGCGGCTCGTCCTCGGTCCCCTCGATGACGATCTCGTACCGTGTTCGTGTGATCGAGCCGAACGCGCCGTAGGTGTTCACGAAGTGGAAGGGGTTGAAGCTGAAGTTCATCAGCTGCCGCCTCGACAGGATGTTGCGCACGGGCCAGTAGCTCAGCACCACGACGAGGAGCGTGAGCGCCGCGGCAAGTACCTGCCACCACAGGGGCAGGGGCGCGAGCGCGTCGGGCTTGAAGGGGATCACGCGGCCGAGCAGGTGGTCGTCGAAGGCGGTGATCGCGAGCGCGATCGTGACGAAGTTGAGCCACGAGAAGTTGCCGCTCAGCACGAGCCACCCCTGCGTGACCACGATGATCGCCCCGGCCACGGAGGCGACCGGCTGGGGGAAGAACAGGCCGAACGGCGCGATCAGCTGGGCGAAGTGGTTGCCCAGCACCTCGGCCCTGTGCACCGACTTCGGGAGGTGGTGGAAGTACCAGCTCAGTGGGTTGGGCATCGGCTGGGTCTCGTGGTGGTAGTACAGGCAGGTGAGGTCGCGCCAGCAGGGGTCGCCCCGCAGCTTGATCAGCCCTGCGCCGAGCTCGACTCGGAACAGGAGCCACCGCAGCAGCCAGAGGACCAGGCCGGGCGGCGTCATCCGGCCGCCGCCGAAGAAGGCCGCGAGCAGCCCGGCCTCCAGCAGCAGCGACTCCCAGCCGAAGGCGTAGAAGGTCTGGCCCACGTTCACGACCGAGAGGTACAGCGCCCACAGCAGCAGCCAGACGGCGATCGAGACCCAGGGCGGCGCGACGTCCAGCAGCCCCAGGACCACTGCGGCCGAGCCCACCACGCCGAGCCACGACAGCGCGACCAGGAACGAGTCGGAGTAGTGCAGGTGGAACACGCTCGGGGCGCGACGGAAGCCGACCGCGTGCACGAACCTGGGCACGGGCAGCAGACCGTGCTCTCCCAGCAGCGCGCGGAACTGATCGAGCGTTACGAGAAACGCGGTCAGGTACAGCAGCCCCAGCGCCCGCTCGAACAGCCACCGGGTCAGCCAGTAGTCAGGAGCCTCCAGTCCCACCATGGCGCTCATCCGAAAGGTCTCGAATCCCCGCTCGGCTCAGGACGGCACCGGCCGCGTGCCAGCCGCACATGCCGTGCACTCCTCCACCCGGAGGGGTCGCCGCCGAGCAGATGAACAGGCGGGGGTTCGGAGTCGTGTACGGGTTCAGCCTGAGCATGGGCCGAGCCACCAGCTGCCGCAAGTCCTGACGGCCGCCGTTTATGTCACCTCCCACGCAGTTG
Organism: Chloroflexota bacterium; assembly: GCA_902810765.1. Classification (GTDB taxonomy): domain Bacteria; phylum Chloroflexota; class Chloroflexia; order Thermobaculales; family Thermobaculaceae; genus CADDYR01. The sequence goes on along the minus strand of CADDYR010000195.1, from coordinate 1,429 downwards.
GGCTCGTGCCGCTCCACCGCCTCAGGAGACCACGCCCGGCGGGCGCGCACCCGGTCGCGGAAGCCCGGCGCGAACCGCTCGATCTGCCGCTCGACGGCCTCGGTCATGTCCACGCGGGAACCGTTCGGGACGTGGCAGTACGCCCACGCGACGTGGCGGCCCTCCGGCGCCCGCGAGCCGTCGAACAGAGTGGGCTGGGTGAGCAGCACGAAGGGCCGCGAGGGATGACGCCCTCTCGACACTTCGTGCTCTGCGGAGGCGATCTCCTCCCAGTCACCCCCCACGTGGACGGTGCCCGCGAGCCGGCATTCCTCGGCGCGCCAGGGGATGGGGCCGTCCAGCGTCCAGTCGAGCTTGAAGATGCCTGGACCGTAGCGGTACCTCGCGAGCCGCCGGGTGTACGCGCGGGGCAGCTGGCGGCCGGCGACCCCCAGGATGTCTCTGGGCACCAGATCGAGCAGTACTGCCCGGCTCGCGGGCAACCCCTCGAGGCCGATCACGCGCTCGCCGCATCGCACCTCGCCTCCCTGAGCCACGAGCTCACGGACGAGTACATCCGCCACCGAGCTCGACCCGCCCCGAGCGAACGGCCAGCCTCCGTAGTGAGCCGAGATCAGCATGACGAGCCCGAAGGCCGCAGTGCCCGGCTCGTGCAGCGACAGCATGCTGTGCGCCGAGAAACCAGCGAGCAGCGCCCGCGCGCGTCGGCCGCGAAACAGGAGCGTTACCAGCCTGGAGGCGGGGAGCAGCCCGAGAACGCCGAACCGCGCCAGGAGGAGCGGGTGTCGGGGCAGGTGGATCACCGGCCCCAGGACCTCGGAGAACAGCGGCACGGCACGACGCACGAGGGGTTCCACCAGCCGGCGGTAGGCCGCGGTATCCTCGCCCAGGCCGCGCGCGGTCTCGCTCACAGAGCGTTGCACCACGACCGCGCCGCCGTCGTCGAGGGGGTGGGCGAGCGGCAGCGGCGGCGTGACCAGGTCGAGGTCGAGCGTGGAGAGGGCGGGCGAGAGTGACGCGAGCGCCTGCACGGTCGCACACACGTCGTGTCGGAAGCCGGGCTCAAGCACCTCCTGGGTGCGCAGTCCCCCTCCCGGCTCATCAGCCGCCTCGAGCACCAGCACCCCCCAGCCGGCCCTGGTGAACCTGAGGGCTGCGGCGAGGCCATTGGGTCCTGAGCCCACCACGATCGCATCCAGAATCTGGCTCATCTCAGTTCGGTAGAGTATATTGCAAAGGCGACTTATCAGGCCACGTTCCGTTTTGACTTGACTATTGGGGGTGAGATGGGCTAGTATGAATGGTGCGCTCCTCTGTGGGGGCGTGCTTTGTTGGGGAGATGCACCTTTACAAGCGATGGGAGACCTTAGAGGACATACTCTGGTAAGCAGGGGAGCATCCCCTGTCGTTTTGGAGAGTTTGATCCTGG
>CADDYR010000194.1 GCA_902810765.1 Chloroflexota bacterium | reverse complement strand
GCCCCGGCTCCCGCTCCACTCCGCTCGCCGTGGCGCTAGCCGAACACCCGAGCCTCCGTGTCTGGGTCATCCCCGACGAGCGCTCGTCCGCCTTCTTCGCGCTCGGGATCGGCAAGGCCACGGGCGCGTCCGCCGCGCTCCTCTGCACCTCGGGCACCGCCGCAGCGAACTACCTGCCCGCGATCGTCGAGGCCCGCTACGGGCGAGTGCCCCTGATCGCCCTCACGGCCGACCGCCCGCACGAGCTGCGCGACCGCGGGGCTCCCCAGGCGATAGACCAGGTCAAGCTGTACGGCGACCAGGTGAAGTGGTTCGCGGAGGTGGCCCCGCCGGAGGCGACCGATCAGATGGCGCGCTACGCCGCGGACCTGGCCGCGCGCGCCGCGGCCGAGGCGTGCGGAGCGCCCCCCGGACCCGTGCACCTGAACTTCCCGTTCCGCGAGCCCTTCCTCCCGGCCTCTCCGCCAGCCCCTGTGGCCAACCCAGTCCATACCGCCGCGACCTGGCAGGGCAGGCTCGCACCGGACGGAGCCCTCGTGAGGCGGCTCGCCGTGGACCTTGCCCGCACGCCCCGCGGGCTGATCGTCTGCGGGCCGCTCGAGGGCGTGCCGGGGTTCGCCGACACCGTTACAAAGCTCTCCGAGAGGCTCGGCTACCCCGTGCTCGCCGACCCCCTCTCCCAGCTTCGCGCCGGCGCGCATCGCCAGGAGTTGGTCGTGGACACCGCCGACGCGCTCCTGCGAGCGCCGGGGTTCGTCGAGCGTCACCGGCCGGACGCGGTCCTGAGGTTCGGGGCGATGCCCACATCGAAGCCGCTGACGCAGCTCATCCAGCACTGCCCTCCCCGGACGCACGTGCTCATGGACGACTCCGGCTGGCGCGACCCCACTATCACCGCGACGCACATCGTGCGCTCGGACCCCTCCCTATTCTGCGAGGCGCTGTCTGCCGAGCTCGGGGACGTCAGCCGGCGCGACCCGTGGCTGCGCTCCTGGCTCGAATCCAATCGGCGCGCGAGGGAGGCCGTCGCACACACCGTCGGGGAAATCCCCGAGACGTTCGAGGGAAGGGTGTTCCCCGAGCTGCGCGATCTCCTGCCCCCGGGCTCGGTCCTGTTCGCGGGCAACAGCATGCCCGTGCGCGACCTCGACTCGTTCTTCTTCAACACGCCCACGCCGGTACGGGTGATGGCCAACCGCGGCGCGAGCGGGATAGACGGGGTTACCTCGACCGCGCTCGGAGTGAGCGCGGCCTCGGGCTCGCCGGTCGTGCTCGTGACGGGCGACCTGTCGTTCTACCACGACCTGAACGGCCTGATCGCCTCGAAGCTGTACGGTGTGCCACTCACCGTGGTGCTGGTGCACAACGACGGCGGCGGCATATTCTCGTTCCTGCCCCAGGCATCGCAGGTCTCGGAGTTCGAGAGGCTGTTCGGCACGCCCCACGGGCTGGACTTCCGGCCCGTGGTCGAGATGTACGGCGGCACCCTCGAGCGTCCTCGGTCCTGGGAGGACTTCCGGCGCGCGGTCCGGGAGGGCATCGGGGGCAGGGGGGTGTGCGTGGTCGAGCTGCGCACCGATCGCGCGCTGAACGTCGGGCTCCATCGGCGCGTGTGGTGCGCGGTCGAGAGCGCCCTGGAGGCGGAGCGATGACGAGGTACGCGCTGAACCGCATCCACCTGAACGCGGAGGTCCGCGGGGCGGGGCCGCCGCTCCTGCTGCTGCACGGCTTCACCGGCAGCGCGCGCACCTGGGACGATCACCTGCCCGCTCTCGGCTCGCGCTTCACGGCGATCGCGCTCGACGTCATCGGTCACGGCCTGTCGGACTCTCCCCCCGACCCCGAGCGCTACCGGATGGAGCGGGCGGTCGAGGACGTCCTGGCGCTGCTCGACCTGCTTGGCCACGAGCGGGCGGCCGCGCTCGGCTACTCGATGGGGGGCAGGCTCGCGCTCCACCTCGCGCTCGCCGCGCCGGAGCGGGTCACCTCCCTCGTGCTCGAGAGCGCGTCGCCGGGCATAGCCTCCGCGGACGAGCGCGAGGCTAGGATCAGGAGCGACGCAGAGCTCGCGGACAGCATCGAGCGCGACGGGGTCGAGGCTTTCGTGGACCGCTGGGAGCGCAACCCCCTGTTCGCAAGTCAGGATGCGCTCCCGCGGGAGTTGCGCGAGGAGCTAAGACGACAGAGGCTCCGAAACGACGTGAGTGGCCTCGCGAACAGCCTCCGGGGGATGGGCGCGGGAGCCCAGCGCCCGCTGCACGATGAGCTGAGCCACGTTCAGTGCCCGACCCTCCTCCTCGCGGGAGAGCTCGACCCGAAGTACCGTGCGCTCGCGGAGGAGATGGCGCGAGGGATGTCGAACGCCCGTGCGGTGATCGTGCCGGACGCGGGCCACGCCGTCCACCTCGAACGGTCCGGGGAGTTCGACCGGATAGTAGCGGAGTTCCTGAAAAGTCAGATAGCAGAGTAAGGAGGAGCCAGATGCCAGTCGACTGGAAGAAGGTGAAGGACTACGAGGACATCATCTACGAGAAGGCGGAGGGGATCGCGAAGGTCACGATCAACCGCCCCGAGGTGCACAACGCCTTTCGGCCGGAGACGGTCTCGGAGATGATCGAGGCGTTCTACGACGCGCACGAGGACCCCGGCATCGGCGTGATCCTGCTCACGGGCGCGGGGGACCGGGCCTTCTGCTCGGGCGGCGACCAGCGCTTCCGGGGAGAGGGCGGCTACGTCGGAGCGGACAGGGTGCCGCGCCTGAACGTGCTCGAGCTCCAGAAGATCATCCGCTACATCCCGAAGCCCGTGATCGCTGTCGTGAAGGGCTACGCCGTGGGCGGCGGGCACGTGCTCCAGCTCCTGTGCGACCTCACGATCTCCGCGGACAACGGGGTGTTCGGCCAGGCGGGTCCGAGGGTCGGCAGCTTCGACGCGGGCTACGGCTCGACCTACATGGCGAGGGTGATCGGACAGAAGAAGGCGAAGGAGATCTGGTACCTCTGCCGCAGGTACACCGCCCAGCAGGCGCTCGAGATGGGGCTGATCAACACGGTCGTGCCGCTCGATCGGGTGGACGAGGAGGCGATCCAGTGGGCGAGGGAGATCCTCGAGAAGAGCCCGGTGGCGATCCGCTTCCTGAAGGCTGCGTTCAACGCGGACACCGACGGGCTAGCGGGCATCCAGCAGCTGGCGGGCGACGCCACCATGCTCTACTACATGACCGACGAGGCGAAGGAGGGGTTCACCGCGTTCCTCGAGAAGCGCAAGCCCGACTTCTCGAAGTTCCCCCGCCTGCCCTAGCCCAGGAACTCGCGCATCAGCGCGAGCGACCGCTCCGGCTGCTCCTCCACAACCCAGTGGCCCGTTCGGGGGAGCAGCTCGATGCGCGGCGGCACGGTGAAGTGCCGCTCGATGCCCCGAAGCAGGCTCACGGGCAGGGCGGGGTCGTGCGCCCCCCAGAGGATCATGCACGGGCGCGCCACCTTCCGCGGCAGCCACAGCCTCAACTGGAGCGCGCTCCTCCAGAGCGAGCGGTAGTACGCGGTGGAGGCGCGCGCCACGCCCGGGCGGTTGAGCTCGATGGCGTACTCTACAATGTCCTCGAGGGTGAGAGCGCGCCGATTGTAGGCGTATCTCCACATCAGCGGCATGAGGAGCGCGCCGGCCCGCTCCAGCACCCAGGGCGTGACTCCGGGGAGCGAGAGCGGAAGGATGTGCCACGCGTGCAGCAGGCTGAGCCTGTGAAACGCGGCGTTGACGACGACGAAGCGGTCCACGACCTCCGGATAGCACAGGGCGAGCCCCCACAGGATCAGGCCGCCCCAGTCGTGCCCCACCCACGAGGCCCGCTCGTAGCCGAGGGCGCGCACGGCGTCCCGCATCTCGCGGCAGAGCGTGCCGAGGTCGTACCCACCCTCGGGCTTGTCGGACTCGCCGTAGCCCTTGAGGTCGAACGCGATCGCTCGGTGGTGCTCCGCCAGCCCCGGCATCACCCTCCTCCAGCAGCGCGAGCTCTGAGGGAAGCCGTGGAGCAGGATCAGGGGAGGCCCCTCGCCCATCTCGACGTAGCTCAGCCGGATGCCCCGGACCCGGACGTGCCCGCGCCGGGGAGGTGTCGCGTCGCCTCGCATCAGGCGACGCTCAGGATGCGCGCCCCGCGTCCGGTCACGATGACCGTGTGCTCCCACTGCGCGGCCCACCCGCCGTCCACCGTGCGCACCGTCCAGCCGTCCGGGTCTACCTGTACGTTCGGCGAGCCCTCGACGAGTATGGGCTCGATAGTGATGACGAGTCCCTCGCGCAGCAGGTCGCCCGTCCCGGAGCGGCCGACGCTCGGCACGTCGGGCGGCTCGTGCATCCGCCTGCCCAGGCCGTGGCCTATGTACTCGCGGATGACACCGTAGCCGCGGGCCTCCGCGAACGTCTGGATCGCGTGGCCGATGTCGCCCACGCGGTTGCCGGGGGCGGCAGCGCGGATGCCTACCGCCAGCGCCTGCTTCGCGGCCTCGATGAGGCGCTGGTGCTCCGGGCTGACCCTGCCTATCCCCACGGTGATCGTCGAGTCGCCCGCGTAGCCGTCGAGGAGCATGCCCGCGTCTACGCTCAGCACGTCGCCCTCCCGGAGCACGTAGTCGCCAGGCACGCCGTGCACGACCGCGTCGTTCACCGAGGTGTTGATCGCGCCCGGGAACTTCTCCTGCGTGTTGAACACCGGCTCACCACCGATGCGGCGGATGTACTCCATCGCGTAGTCGTCCAGCGCCTTCGTGGTGACGCCCGGACGCGCCATTCGGGCGAGGTCGCGCAGGAGCTTTGCGGTTGCGCGGTTCGCGCGGCGCAGGCCCTGTATCGAGTCCTGGGTCCTGGCTACCAAGTCGCCTCCCTCCTTGAGCTGCTACGCGATGTTAGTGCGCGCGCCGAGGCGCGGTCAAGCTCGTGGTAGAATACTCGCGAACCCACACCAACGGAGGCCGAGTGTCAATGACGCAGGTCCGACAGACCGTCCCGAAGGTCACCTACGCGGCGATCCCCACCGATCAGCTCGAGATGCTCCACGAGCGCTACGAGTCAGCCCTGCCCGATGTGCGGGCCGAGCTCGGCCGGAGCCGCCCGATGGGCATCAACGGGCGGGACGTGTGGTCGGAGAGCGGCGAGTTCGAGGTACGCGCGCCCTCAGACCACGACCTGCTGATCGGCAGGTTTCCCGCCGGCACCGCCGAGCACGCGCGGCAGGCGATCGAGGTCGCTCGCCGGGCGTTCGAGACGTGGCGCGGGACGCCCTGGCAGGAGCGCGTGGGCATACTGCGTCGCGCCGCCGACAACTTCCGCGAGCACAAGTTCGAGATCGCAGTGCTGCTGAGCCTCGAGGTCGGCAAGAACCGCCCGGAGGCGCTCGGCGAGGTCGAGGAGGCGGCCGACCTCATCAGCACCTACTGCGACCAGATGGAGGAGCACAACGGTTTCGTGCGCGAGGGGGGCAGGCTGATCCCGGGAGAGCGGAACGTGTCCGTGCTCAAGCCGTTCGGCGTGTGGGCGGTCGTGTCTCCGTTCAACTTCCCGGTGGCGCTCGCGACCGGCATGGTCGCCGGGGCGCTCGTCAGCGGCAACACGGTAGTGTTCAAGCCAGCCTCCGCCGCGCCCTTCAGCGGACTGAAGGTATACGAGATGTTCGAGCGCGCGGGTCTGCCGCACGGCGTGCTGAGCTACGTCACGGGCAGTGGCGCCGGGATCGGGCACGAGCTCGTCACCAACCGCCACGTCGAGGGCATGGTGTTCACGGGCTCGCGCGAGGTCGGCAACTCGCTGTACGGCCACTTCACCCAGCCGTACGTGCGCCCCTGCATCACGGAGATGGGCGGGAAGAACCCGGCGATAGTCACCGCGAGGGCGGACCTGGACAAGGCGGCAGAGGGCGTGATGCGCTCGGCCTTCGGGTACACAGGTCAGAAGTGCTCAGCGTGCTCGCGCGTGTACGTCCAGCGCGAGGTGCACGACGCGTTCGTGCGCAGGCTGGTCGAGCGGACGAAGGGGGTCAGGGTCGGGGACCCGACGGACCGCGCGACGTTCATGGGACCGCTCATAGACGAGCGCGCGGTCGAGCGCTACAGCCGGGCCATCGAGGAGGCGGGGCGCGACGGCGAGGTGTACGTCGGGGGGAGCCGGATCACAGAGGGCGAGCTCGCGCGGGGCAACTACGTCGAGCCCGCGGTGGTGGGCGGCCTGCCGAAGGACCACCGCATCCTCCGGGAGGAGCTCTTCGTCCCCCTCGTCGCGGTTGCCGCCGTCGGGTCCCTGGGCGAGGCGCTCGAGCTCGCGAACGACACCGAGTACGGGCTCTGTGCCGGCATCTACAGCGAGGACCCGGAGGAGATCCGGAAGTTCTTCGAGGAGATCGAGGCCGGGGTGGTCTACGCCAACCGCCGGGGAGGGGCGACCACGGGCGCCTGGCCGGGATGCCAGAGCTTCGTCGGATGGAAGGGCAGCGGCTCGACGGGCAAGGGAGGTCTCGGCCCGTACTACGTGCAGCAGTTCATGCGCGAGCAGAGCCAGACCACCGTCGCCGAGTGACCATGGCCGAGATCTCGTACTCGCCGCAGGTAGTAGACCACTTCACGAACCCCAGGAACCCGGGGGTGCTGCCCGATGCTACCGGCAGAGGCCGGGCGGGGGGCGGCTCGAGCGGGGAGATACTGGTGCAGATCAGCGTGCGCTCGGAGGACGGGGTCATCGCCGAGAGCCGCTTCAGGGCGTTCGGGTGCAGCGCCACCATCGCGGCGGCCTCAGTCACGACCGAACTGCTCCGCGGTCGCAGGCTCGAGGACGCCCTGTGCCTGGAGCCAGGAGAGGTGGAGGAAGCCCTGGGCGGCCTTCCCGGGGACAGGCACTACTGCGCCGAGTACGCCGCGGAGGCCGCGAGGGCCGCGGCGCGAGACGACCTCTCGCGGCACGGGCGCTAGCTCTGTGCCGGGGCTAGGGACCACCTATGGCTACGAGTACGGGGAGGCCGACCGCGGCGCCCCTTGCTGATGGCCACGGCGCTCCCCATCGCAGCGGCCGTTCTCGCTCTCGTGCAGCTTGGCTGGACCCATTCTGGCGGACGATACGTCTCGCGCCCAGGCGTCGCGGGTATAGCCCCGCTCAAGCGTGGTCACGCGGCCAACCTCTCGGCGGGTAGCTGCTGCTGCCTGGGAGGTATGTCTTGGCGCTTAGGAGCCACCCACTCAGGCGGCGGCACCCGGTAGCCAGGCAGCTCCTCTTCGCAGTGCACCCCTGCCTTCTCCAGCCAGTCGGCCACCGTGCGCTCATCGAGCCCGAAGGCTGCTACGATTGCCGGGAGGGGACAGACGTGGGAGAGCAGCGTGACCACGAGGAGGAACAGCTCCAGGGGCTTGTGGAGCCGGTACCTCGCCGTGTCCACGGTCTCTGCGAAGGTCTTGCCACATCTTTGGCACCTGTACCGTCTCTGTTTGCGGCTGTGTATGGTGATGTTGCCCTCTCCCACCTTCCCCCTGGCGGGGCATCTCTCGTTCTGGCAGTATTGGCCTCGCGTGTCCATCGGCTGCTCCTTGCGGCTCTTGACACCACAAGAGCCTGCCGAAGCGTTGCCTGATTGACCCGCTTCCTTCATCTTCACGCCCTACGACCACGCTTCCCTGGGGTCGTACTGCTATGTGTCCCCGTAGGATAAACTCGGAGCCGCTTTGTCCGGCATCTCCATCGTCAGATCCGATCCTAGGTCGTGTCTGGCGAATCATATTGCTAGCCAGAGCAGCAGCGCAGCGATGACCACTCCCGCCCTGTAGTTTGCTGCCCGCTTGTCGTACCTAGTGGCTACGGCCCGCCACTGCTTGAGTCGGTT